>CACXXW010000006.1 GCA_902771635.1 uncultured Bacteroidia bacterium
GCTGAAGAAGCAGGGCATTACCAAGCTGAAGACCTATCAAAGGACGCTAGACCGTAAAGCTAGGCAGATATGTGACGGACTTGCAGATGTTGGTGCTACGGAATGCAGAGCAATAGTCGCATCTATTCCAGCAACTGAAGACCTTGGCTCATTAAGCGTGAGCATTGAAAAGGCAAAGGGTGGAAGTGGTGCATATACTGCAACGATTCATCTGAAAGGTGAACAAGTCGCCTTCGTTGAATTTGCGCTTGTCAGTGGCAATCACTAACGATCCATCTTTGGCTGTTATGATTGCAGGAATGCGGTAATTGGTGGAGCCGTAGTCGCCAGGCCGGTAAATCACAGTGCGGGTTAAGGTATCGCTACTGCGCTGAGGACTTGGTTGGCCACAAGCAGCAAAAACAGCCATCAGTAGAGCGGCAAGGGCAAGGATTTTTTTCATAATGGAAGCTTTTTGTGTATTATAATGCCGACAAAACTAACAATAATTCGGCACACACACAACTTTTTGCTATTTTTGCCTCACGATATATGTCAGACACCATCAACAAAAGTAAAGGTTTCGGCAAAACTCAAGATTATGACTAGAATTATTAAAGATCATTACAATCTGACCCACAACGACAATTTCGTGGGGAGTTATTATGTTTTCGATAACCACACCTACAACTATAATGTCAGCAGTTGGGAATCCGACATCAAGGACTGCAAGGACCTGCTGGCAGAGATGGGCCTGCTGAAAGACATAGAATCGAAGGAACCCGTCGCCGCCATTGAGTCGATGATGAAGGAGGAATACCGCGTGGCTGGTAGGAAGAGGCCAATTTACAAGTTCGGAGACTTCACCTTGAAGCGAATCCCTCAGGAGACCACCGACCGCTTCATAGTATATCGCCGTAGCGCCAAAAAGAACGAGTTGGGCTATTCGGACAAAGACCATTCCGCTCCGCATTATGAGGGGCCCAAAACGCCGGAAGGGATGAAAGAATGGACCACCTGGTATGCCTTCGTCAAAATGGACGATGGCACATACGAGGCGGCACTCGACGAATCCTGGTGGTGGGGTGGCGGCCACAACGACGGCGGCACCATCCACACCGACATCCCCGAAGAATGGTTCGAATTGTCCTACGACGAATTCCTTGAAAACGTGGTAACGCTTTCGGCGGCAGCACACTATGGTTTCACGCCAGATGAACTAAAAGAAAAACAAGGACTGAAAGAATTCTTTGGTTTCGAATAAGACACAACACGCTATTTCCACCATCCTTCCAGTTTCAACAACGCGATTTTGTTGTGCAAACCACCGCCATAGCCCGTGAGTTTGCCATTAACGCCCATCACGCGATGGCAGGGCACGATGAGGCAAATGGGGTTCCATCCCACTGCGCCACCTACCGCCTGTGCAGAATTGATTTTCAACCGTTTTGCGATTTCTCCATAAGTTAGCGTATGTCCAAATGGTATCTCGCACACGATATCCAACACTACCTTGCGGAATGGTGTCAAGTCTTCCATGCGGTAAGCTGGTGTGAAATCGGGCTGATGGCCAGTGAAATAGAAGTCCAACCAACGATAGGTATCATGAATTACGGGCGGTAGTGACAAGCCATGGCGCGTCTCTACAACGCCCAATGGATGTTTGTTTTCGTCATGCGAACCTGCAAACCATAGGCCCGTCAACACCTCGCCGTCGGTACACATCAGCAGGTCATCAAAACCTTCTGGGGTCGGATAAAGGTATGTTGCCATATTCAATCCTCCAAAGCGAATTTTCGTAATGCCGTTTCGTCCAAGCGTTGCACGGTCCATTCGTCCATGGGCACGGCACCGATGCTGCGGTAAACGGTCAGGGCAGGTTTGTTCCAATCGAGACAAATCCATTCCATGCGGCCGCAGTTGCGCTCCACAGCGATCTTGGCCAGGTATTTCAGCAATGCCTTGCCGTAACCCCGACCGCGTTTCTCGGGAAGGATAAACAGGTCTTCGAGATACAGGCCCTTGCGCCCGACAAAGGTGGAGAAGTTGTGGAAAAACAAAGCGAATCCGATGACTGCGCCGTCTTCCTCGGCAAAAACCACCTCGGCAGCATGCTCCACAAAAAGGGAATGGTAGATGGTGGCTTCGTCGGCCACGACCTCATCGGCGCATTTCTCATACACGGCGAGTTTCTTGATGAATTCAAGAACCAGGCCTGCCTCTTCGGGCTTCGCAGGACGGATAGTGAATTGATTGTTCATGGTTTGATTGTTTGTTCATTTTAGGTAACGGGTCCTTCGATCCTTCGAGAGCCTCTGGACTCAGGAACCCTACAATGGATCATTTTTTCAGCATCTTTCCCCTAATATGCTTCAACGCGGCCGGCAGCACCTCTGGCTCCATCATTTGGAGTGCCGTGTTGAACTCTTCGAGCAGTTCGGGATAGAATTTGCTTTGCGCATAAGTCAGCTTAATGGCCAAAGATTTCACGCCGATGGGTTCATCGGAGAGCATTCCAATAGGTTCATGATGAGACGGCGCTTGGTGGTGCTGGTGGTCCGCATGACTTCATCGATAAGGGTATTCTGCCTTTCGGCCAGCCAGGAATCTGCGGTCTTGGGCAGGTGCGTCATCACCCAGGCGGCATTGTCGGAAGTACGCTTGTCTTCATCGAAGAGCAACTGAAACAGTTCCTCCTTGAAGTCGCCACTAGCCAAGGCTCGGGCGTCGCCTCCGCTGATTCTACCGGATAATATGGTTTTCAGCTCCGACATAGGCTAAACACACAATTCTCCTTTCGCGACAATCGCCGCCGTGCCGCCCACATAGATGGTGCCATCCTTTCGGATTTGTGTGGCCACCACCGAAGGTCGACCCATGGCCTCACCTTGCATGAAGGCACATTCCGCTTCTGCGCCAAGACAGCCGTTTTGTTGCAGATAGAAGGTCAACGCCGCATTGGCGGTACCAGTGGCCGATTCCTCGGGCACGCCGTACAAAGGCCCGAAGTCACGGACATGGGCTGTGTAATCATCGTTGGCAAAGGCAAAGACATGGAAACTGACTGCATCATATTTCTTGGTGATGGCAGTGATGGCCTCCATGTCGGGATTCAATGCCTGCAAGGTGTCCACATCGGGCAAGGGAATCATCAAATCGGGAAGGCCCGAGTAGGCAATTTGTATAGGCATCGCGGGATGGCAATCATTGACACCCAATGCCTTATAGATTTCTTCTGTCTCTTCGACAGTAGCCACAATACGCGGCATGGCCATCTGCATCATCACCTTCTCCCCTGCTTCGATGCGTAAATCACCAGCAAGTGTGTGGCAAAGACAAGTCCTCGAAGCCAAACCTTCATGGTGTAACAAATAGAATGATGCTATGGTGGCATGGCCACATAGCTCAACCTCGGCTTTAGGCGTGAAATACCGGATAGTATACTCCTTATCCGAGTGCCGTCTGATGAAAGCCGTTTCCGAATAACGCAACTCGGCAGCGATTTGCAGCATCAATTTCTCTTCGGGAAAACAATTTGATTCAAGTAACACCACACCCGCGGGATTGCCGCCGAAGGGTTGATTGGTGAAGGCATCAACAACATAGTATCTCATGACTTATAGTATCTGTGCCGTATGGTTCTTGGTATCCACTTTGCCGATAGCATCGATGATAACGCCATCTTCATCAATGACATAAGTTGTGCGCAGCGTGCCTTCGGTCACCTTGCCGTACATCTTCTTCTCACCCCATGCCTCGTAGGCTTTCAGGATGGTCAAGTCGGTGTCGGCGATGAGATGGAAAGGCAGGTTATATTTGGCGATGAAGTTTTGATGCGACTTGGCACTATCACGGCTAACACCCAGCACGTTATAGCCCAACGACAGAAAACGCTCGTAGTTGTCGCGCAGGTCACAGGCCTCTGCGGTGCAGCCCGGTGTGCTGTCCTTGGGATAGAAATAAAGCACCAGTTTCTTTCCAGCAAAATCGGTGAGTTTTACAAGGTTGCCATTTTCGTCATTGCCCTCAAAATAAGGGGCTTTTGTTCCTTTTTGTAACATGGTTTGTATGTATTGTTCGTGTGTGCAAAGTTACACATTTTGACACTAATTCAACAAAAACAAATAATTTATCTGCCTACCAAAAAACCAGTATTTTTTGCAGACGAAAACAACTCCGATATGAACATTCAAAACTGCTTAAACGGTAGTGGATTGGAGCGCTGTTTAGCAGGGATAGAAAAGATTGAAAATAGTTGCTTTTTTCTTCTTTTCTGTTGCATGTTAGAAAAAAAGTGTACTTTTGCAAACAGTTGGTTGCGGCAACGGAAAGAAAAACGAATGGATTATCAAGACGTAAAGGACGGAACAACAGTTACGACACCTCCCGCAATAACAGATTAAGCCTCCTAAACGGGAGGCTTTTTTATTGGCCTTTTGTAGATTGTCTGAAAAGCCAAACTTTTGTTCCTACCAATTCTAATTTCTTCAACATATACGTATTGTTCTCCTATTGCTTTACGATAGATAATTGTTTTGTGATGATGACTTCTAGAAGTGTTATTGGAGATTTCCACTTTGTCTCGGTTTTTGATAATATATGGGATCAACAAATAATCTTCAAGCGATAGCGGCATCCTATCATTGCTTCTTTCTCCATGTCTGTTTTGAGAATGATTTGTGCCACTAGTCTCGATAACATGCTTATACCCTGTCAGATCAAGACCTGCACTTTTAGCGATGGATTTCAATTCATCATCCACATCATAATCAATGATGGCAAACTTGTAGTCGCATTTTTGACCTATTAATTGAACGAGTTCCTCAAAAGAAATGCGTTTCTCGGACTCTTTGTTGAAAGCATTATTCCTTTTTCCCATTATCAACTCCCCCAATTATCCCTATCCAAACTACGATAGTTTATTGCCTCGGCGAGATGACCCGTCTGAATGTACTCGCTGCTGTCTAAATCGGCGATAGTGCGGGAAACTTTGAGGATTCTATCGTATGCGCGAGCAGAGAGTCCGAGGCGATTCATGGCATTTTTGAGGATAGTACGGCAGTCCTCATCCAAGTCGCAATACTTCTGGATGAGTTGTGTAGTCATCTGGGCGTTGGCGTGAATGGTTGGATACTCTGCATAGCGCTCCTCCTGGATCTTCCTTGCCTTGATGACACGCTCACGCACTGCCGCACTTGACTCTCCTATTTGCTTGTCGGACAAATCTTTATAGGCCACTGGCACAACTTCAACGTGCAAGTCAATACGGTCCATCAAGGGACCGCTGATGCGGTTAAGATATTGCTGCACCATACCAGGCTTACAGGTGCATTCCTTGTCGGGATGGTTGTAATATCCGCAAGGACAAGGATTCATGGCTGCGACCATCATGAAATTGGCAGGGAAGTCGACGGTCATCTTGGCTCTTGAAATCGTCACAATCCTATCCTCCATTGGTTGCCTCATTACTTCTAAGACAGTTCGTTTGAACTCAGGCAGCTCGTCAAGAAAGAGCACGCCATTATGTGCAAGGGAGATCTCACCCGGCTGGGGATAGGTGCCGCCACCTACCAAGCCTGCGTCACTAATAGTATGGTGCGGGCTCCGGAAAGGTCTCGTTCGCACCAACGCGGCATTACGGCCAATCAATCCAGCCACGGAATGGATCTTTGTGGTTTCCAAAGCCTCCGCCATCGTCAAAGGGGGTAAAATGGTAGGCATACGCTTGGCAAGCATGGTCTTGCCGCTGCCGGGAGGACCGATAAGGATGACATTGTGTCCGCCAGCGGCCGCAATCTCCAAGGCTCGCTTGATGTTCTCCTGACCTTTCACATCGCTGAAGTCGAACTCGTATACAACATCTTGCCACGAGTCGACCATATCAATGGACACAGGCTGAATCTGGTTTTCGCCATTAAGAATCGACACAACTTCATGAATGTTTTCCACACCATATACCTCCAAGCCTTCCACCACAGCAGCTTCACGCGCATTGGGTTTTGGAACGATGAGTCCACGGAAACCATCTTGTTTCGCTTTGATGGCAATAGGCAAAGTACCTTTAATAGGTTTGAGCGTGCCGTCAAGCGAGAGCTCGCCCATAATGATGAATTGTTCAAGCAAATCAATGCTGACCTGCTCCGAAGCCGCCAGAATGCCGATGGCAATGGGCAGGTCATAAGCCGAGCCTTCCTTGCGGATGTCGGCGGGCGCCATATTTATGACAATTTTCCTATGGGGATAGTAATAGCCAAGATTGATAATGGCAGCTTCAATACGCTGCTGGCTCTCCTTGACAGCGTTGTCGGGTAGGCCGACCAGATAGAAGTTGATACCTCTGTCAATGTTCACCTCAATGGTGACCTGAATGGCTTCGATGCCGAAAAGGGCACATCCAAATGTCTTTACTAGCATAATTCTTAGTGTTTAAAGTTTCATGCCGCAAAGATGCAACCCTTGTCAAGAAAAAGCCGTTGAACAAACGTTTGTTGTCGACAGTAGTCGTTTGTTGTCGTTTGCTGTCGGGTATGTTTTTAATAATCAATAATATAAAAATAATGGACAGACACACGGGTCTGCCCCTACTTTAACCTATTTCCTTGGTTTGTACCCCGAATCTTGGAAGATATTCTGTAAATCTTTCCGTTTCATCAAATTCTGGAGCGATGTATCATTGCTAGAGAAATAAGAGCGAATGATGTTCAAGCCGAAATACTCGCCCAAACGCGAAGGCGCATCATTGCTATAAGCCTGGGTGAACGGCCCGTCACCAAAAAACATCATATAGGAATCCAGGCTGGCATCATAAAGACGGCGGTTGCCCACAATGTCGGCCCAAACCTGGCCTTCGTTCTCAACTGCCCATTGCCATTGCTTGGTCGAATAGCCGAGCAAAAGGCTGTCGGGCAACTCAGGACACATGGACTCGACAAAGAAATTGCGTCGGCCGTAAAACACCATCTCATCAACGATCTGGCTTTGCTTGCGCCATTCGTAGAGGTAATACGTATAGAGTTGCTCGGCCACTTCCTTGGCCAGAGTCGGCACATTCCTACGCAGCGACATGTATCTTGGCATTCCGATTTGGTCGTAAGTCTCTTCATCATTGAGATACCAGTCCAAAGAAATCACTAGTTGGTCATCAATGATTTGAACCGAAGGCTCATCGGGGTGGATACCCGTGATACATGTGAACGCCTTTTTAGGCAACTCAATATCAGGATAATAGTGTTGGAAATGTGCAAACACGTCCTCCACTACAGGCTCTACTTGTTTCAAATCGGGAAAGGTAGATTTTACCTTTTTATATAAATAGATACTGAACGGGTCGGTGGCAAAATCCTTGAGGTATTGCACCGCATCGGGGTTGTTGAGGTCGCCACTGAGGAACACATGGTAACGGTCCTGGAGCTTCATCAGTTCCACTTGGAAATCGGCAGTATCCAGGTTGAAGAGCACCTCTTCGTAACGGTCGAATTCGAGTTCGTAGGGGTCAGGCTTGATGTCGAGTTTGGCTTTGTAAGCAGGCTCGTTCTCTTGACACGAGGCCATCATCAGGCAGATGGCGAGGAGGATTAGTATTCTGTTCATGTTCTATGTGTGTTAAAAAGCAGAGGCTTACGTCACCTGCTTATCTGTCGCCCCTACGGGGCTTGGGTTAATCGGTTATCTGTTGCCTAAGCATCTCATACGCCGCTATCGTGGCACGGTTGATGACATTCTCGCGGTCCTTACCGAAGTTGAAGCGTTTTGACACAACTCCTTTGGCAGAAGCCACACCAATCCACACTGTGCCGACAGGATTTTCCTCGGTTCCACCACTTGGTCCCGCAACACCCGTAGTGGCCACGCCGAAGTCGGCTTCCATCAGGTCGCGAACACCTATAGCCATACTTTCCACTACCCCCTGACTTACGACACCGTACTTTTCAATCATCTCGGCAGGTACGCTCAGCACCTTGGTTTTCATCGGTGTAGCGTATGTGACCGCCGTCCCCTTGAACACCTCTGAACTACCTGGAATCAATGTGATGACATGAGCAATGTTGCCGCCCGTACAACTCTCAGCAGAGGCGAAAGTCATACCTTTACTATTTAACAAATCGAAAACCGTACGCTCGATGGGCTGGTCTTGCATGGCAAAGATATATTCGGGAATTAGAGCTACAAGTTTCGAAACTTCACAATCTAGCGTTTCGTGCAATATCCGCGCATCATCGTGCCTGCCACTCAAACGCAATCTCACCATACCGTACTGGGGAAGATAAGCCAAAGAAAGGAACTCTGGCAAGGCGTCTTCCCAATCCTTGATCCTATCGGCCAAAAACGACTCGCCGATACCCGTGGTCATTATCACGCGCTTTTCGTAAGGAACAGCATGAAAACGTTCCTTGATGCGAGGCAGCAACTCATCGGTGAAAATGCCTTTCATCTCGAATGGTACGCCAGGCATAAAAGCGAAAACTACCCCATTCTTTTCCAGCCACATACAAGGTGCTGTGCCGTAAGTATTTGGAATATATTGGCATGCCTTCGGCAGCATCGCTTGACTGCGGTTGCGTTCGCTCATCTGGAAACCACGACGCTTGAACAAGGAGACCACATTGTCGTAGGCCGCTTGACAAAACTCCAATTCAGTATCGAAGAACTTGCAAACCGTAGGCTTCGTTATATCATCGGCCGTGGGACCAAGGCCTCCCGTGACTAACACAAGATCGGCATCCATACAAGCGTTAAAGGCATCCAAGATGGCTTTTTCGGAATCGCCGACGGTCAGCGTGGATTCCAATTGAAAACCAGCCTCCGACAAATGTTCGCCAAGCCATGCCGCATTGGTGTTAATCACCTGACCAATAAGCAGTTCATCACCAATTGAGATATTCTTTATGACTATTTCTTTCATAGCAATCTAAATTTGCGCAAAGATAGGCCATTTTCCGGCTATTACCACGAAAAAAACGTCATTTCAAAATATTTCGTATCTTTGCAGCTTCAATAATGAAAAAGATATGAATCAACCTATTCCCGCATCACAACTCGTCCTCAACAGCGAGGGCGCAATATACCATTTGAACCTCCATCCTGACCAATTAGCCGATGATGTCATCATGGTTGGCGACCCTGGTCGTGTCGACCTCATTGCCTCATTTTTCGACAAGATTGAGGTAAAACGTCAAAACCGTGAACTCATTACCCGCACTGGCTATTTTAACGGCAAGCGCATCACCGCGCTCTCTACCGGCATGGGCACCGACAACCTTGACATTGTGATGAATGAACTTGATGCCTTGGCCAATATTGACCTGAAGACAAGAATGCCCAAAGAAGAGCATCGCTCACTGAATTTGATTCGTCTCGGCACTTGCGGCGCCTTGCAACCAGAAATCGAAGTAGAGGATAATTGTGTAGCGACCCGATATGCTATTGGTTTGGATGGCCTGCTCTACTTCTACGAGAAGCACAAGGAAGTAAACGAAATCGCCATGCGCGATGCCTTCATTAAACAGATGGACTATCCGAAAGACCTGCCTCTACCCTATGTCGTAGAAGGCTCAAAGGATCTCTTCGATCGCCTCGCCCAAGGTTATTATCAAGGCGTAACCGCCACAGCACCTGGATTCTACGGACCACAAGGCCGCACCTTAAGGATGCACCTCTCCTATCCAGAAAACAATCGTAAGATTGAGGCCTTCGAATACCAAGGCTGGCGCGTATGCAACTTCGAGATGGAGTCATCGGCACTCTACGGACTCGGAAAGATGATGGGGCATAACTGCCTGACCATTTGCGTGGTTGTAGCCAACCGCGTAACCGAAAAGTTTGCCACCGACTACCATCCATATGTGAAAAATTTAGTTATTAGAACCTTGGAAAGGCTCTCGACAAAATGATTGTTTATAATTTTGTTGATAAAAAAGTACATTTTTTTACTCATTATTAAATAGGTATGGAAAAAAATGCCTATTTTTGCAGCCGATTTAGAGTATTCGCAAATTAGATAAATGATAAATAACAAAATAGATCTACAAAAACTATGAAAAAGGTATTTTTAACAATGATTGCTATCCTAGCCATTTCAACTTCAGTGATGGCCGATGGTCATGTGGATTCAGTTCGTTACCTAACGACTAAAGCTTGGAAGAACTGGTTCGTTTCTGCCGAAGGCACTATTGACTGGTGGCAAGGCTCTGACATGAATCCCAAAGGCAATTACACAGCAGTTCAGTGGGGGAAACCTTCATTTGGCGCTGGTCTCAGCGTGGGCAAATGGCTCAACCATAACCTTGGTCTCCGTCTTTCATACGACGTGAATGGTGGCAAGAGTTACATTGATAATTACTATCCCAACCGTGAGCATTTGTTTGGCTTCCTCTATGATGACAAAACAAATCCGGATGAAAACGGCTACTACACCACGTCGTTCATCTATCATGATGCACACTTTGATTTGTTGTTCAGCCCCATCGATTTCTTCCAAGGCTATTACAACCCTGAAAGAATCTGGACACCTGTTCTCTACGTTGGCATGGGTGCTGCCTGTGTCAGCGAAAACATCTTAATCAACCCCACTTTCATTCAAAATGTCCAACACAGAAAGCATGACATCGAACAAAAAGGTCTCAATTTCGAATTCTCTTTCAACGCAGGCTTGTTGAACAATTTCCGTGTGAGCGACCATCTTGACCTCAGCTTAGCCTTCAAATGGTCGGCCCAAGAATGGCACATTGATTCGTGGTATTATGAGGCTGGTGGTATGCCCAACGATCATGGCCTTGCTTTCTTTTCCGATGACATCCGTCCTAAGAGAGCTGACAATAACTACTCCGTGGGTGTTGGCCTCATCTACTACTTCAGCAGAGAGTACGACCTGCCTATTGACTGCTGCAAAGAAATGGAAATCATCCCACAGAAGCTCGACACTATCGTGAAATTCGTCAACGTTCAGGCCGAAGAAATGGAAAGCTATCCCTTCTCCATCTTCTTCAACCGCGACTCGTATGAGCTGATGTCGAGAAGAGACATCGTCAACTTGAGAGAAATCGCCAAGGTGGCTATGGATAACGGCTACAAGATCCGTCTGACTGGTTCTTGCGACAGCGCCACACACACGCCGTCATACAACCAGACCCTTTCAGAGAACCGCTGCAACAAGATCAAGATCGAACTCCTTGAATTAGGATTCCCGGCAGATCAAATCATCATCGAACCCATCGGTGGCGTGAAGCACCTCGACCCGACGGAATATGACCGCCGCGTGCTGGTCCAGCTGGTCAAGGAAGCTCCGCAAGAATAAGCCAGTCTTACAACACTAATACAAGAAAGCCTGACGGAATCCCGCCAGGCTTTTTCATTTGTATCGGCAAAAGAATCTCAATGCATTACGCCGACCTCAATGCCAATATAGTTGTTACGCAAAATGCTACCAGTTTGCTTCTCCAATGCGTTGACAAAAGCGTTGGAAAAAGCATGGTCGAAAGTCAGCTGGGCAAAAATCGACAAATTCCTGTTAATCTCGTATTCGGCACCCAATCCGAAAATCATCGAGAGCTGCAACGGGCGATATTGATTGGTGCAATCTACATAATACTGCGCTTCATAGGAAGTCCAATAAAAAGAATAACTATCCTTGCCATAGTCCTTGCAATTGAGGCTAAAGCCAGCTCCTGCTTCAGCATAAGCCTTGAACGAATCCACGACATCTACTCTGAATTTAGCTTTCAGTGGAATTTCAATGTTGGTTGCATTCAACCGACGCGACACCGAAATGTTGGTCTCCTCCAGAAAATCTTCGGCACGTCTGTAATCAATAAAAGTGTACTTCAACCGAAGGAGATTAAAGTTCACTCCCGAAGAAACCGCAACATTGTCCGTAAAATAATAGTCACAGACCAAACCCAAGTTGCCACCCAACCTTATACCGTCATTGGTGGCGGCGGTAGAACCCGAACTTGCCCAGTCAATGGTAGGCCCCAACTTGATGCCAAGCCTGACATTTCCCGGTTGAGCATTGGCACCTACAAAAACAGCAGATACCATACTGATAATCAACAATATTTTTCTCATAATAACAAATTTTAGACCTACAAAGATAATTATTTTACCGATATTTCCCTAAAATCCGAAAATGATTCTTAATTTTGTCGCCAAATTGATTGTATCATTCACTAAATCACATCAAAATGAAAAAGACGTTTTTACTGATTGCAGCCCTGTTGATGATGGGCAGCGCAGCATTCGCTGGCGGCGGCTTCGATCTCGCCATCGGCCCGAAAGTCGGTTACCAGACCGCAAAACTCTCCTATCAGAAAGCCGACATCAAGTCAAGCTTCTCCAACCATTTCACTGCTGGCCTCTTTGGTCGTGTGACCATCGGCAGACTCTATGTGCAACCTGAAGTGTTGTATTTCAAGACCTCCAACATCTTCGAAGGACATGTCACTGGCGTGCAAAGCGACAATCTGTTCAACCTTCCTACGGGTGCCAATGTGAACTTAACGTTGAACCAAATGAACCTTCAAGTACCTATTATGGTTGGCGTCAATATCCTTGACCTCGACCTCGTCACTCTGCGTGCCCAAGCCGGCCCTACCGCCAACTTTGTCCTAAAGTCACAGACTATCTATGACAAAACCTACACCCTTGATGGTCAACAAAGCGAAATAGCAAACACAACTACCGACCAGGATTTCGACACTAAAGCCATCTCTTGGGGTATTCAAGCTGGTCTTGGTGTTGACGTGTTAAAGCGCATTACTCTTGACATCAACTACAACTTTGGATTGAGCAAGATGTTTGATGCTCTTAACCAGACTACCCTTGGCGAAACCTTCGATTTCAGCAACATTGACAACACCAAACAGAACACATTCATGGTGACTTTGGGCATCAAGCTGCTCTAATTCACACAGTAACAATTATAAAATGAAAGGGAGCGACTCGTTGAGTCGCTCCCTTTTGGTTTGATAAAACTGACGGTTTAGAAGAAGATGCCAACTTCGATACCGATACGGTTTTGCAAAACATTCAACTTGAGATCACGTTCACCCAAGTCCTTGTTACCTGCATAGTACTTCTCGTAATTAGAAGTTACCAAAGCACCTCTGCTAATGCTGTTCAGGAAGTCGTGGGAGAAATAGATACCGGCGAAAACACGGGTCGTCTCCAACAATGTGTATTCTGCACCAGCACCAATACGCAACGAGGCATGGAAGGGGTTGTACTCTCCATCAGTGGCTCTGTATGCATCATCTTTAAGGCCTCCCAAAGAGAAAGAATCCATTACCTTTACGCGTTGAGTGTAGCCAAATGCGCCACCCACTTGGGCATAAGCACGAAGCGGAAGGTTGCCAAGTTCAGGGGTAACCAATTTCAGCATCAACGGGATTTCATAGATAGTGGTCTTGAACTTTCTATCAACAGTACCCAATTGAAAATCATTGATAGTGTCGACACTCACGTTGCGCTTGTCATCGAATGTATACTGACCATTTACAAAGTCAACATTAACACCCGTAACAATGGCATAGTTTTCAGCGAAATAGTACTCAGCGACAAGACCGACATCAAAACCAGTCTTTGTACGTTGATTGATGGCAGCACCCGTTTTTGAACCAGTCCAGTCAAAGCTAGGACCTACCTTAAAGCCAAAGGAAAAACCTTTGTACTGTGCTGACGCGGTCAGCGACATGGCCAACAAAAGGCCAACAATAAGTAAACTTTTCTTCATTTGATTATAGATTTAGGTTAGTATTTTACTTCGTTGAAATGCTCCGCATTGACTAACGTCGAAACTTCGATTTCGGCGTAGCCAATTTTCAATTTGGGGACAAAAGTAGTCTTTTTTTTTATTGTGTGCATAAATCATGGAAATTTTCTACCTTTGTAGGACTAAAAAGCAACACTTTATCATAATGAATAACACTATTCCCAACCGACTTTTCAGCAGAAATAGAGCCAACTTTGCGGCACAACTGCCCCAAAATTCAGTGGCAGTGTTCACCGCCAACGAAGCCATGCCACGCAATGGCGACGAGTTCTACCCTTTCAGACAACAATCGGATTTCTTCTACCTTACTGGCATCAACGAAGAGAATGCCTATCTCATCATTGCACCTGACTATCCAGATGAATCCATGCGAGAAATCCTCTTCATAGAGCCATACGACGAAGTGAAAGCCACCTGGCAAGGCGAGATGCTCGACAACGCACATGCCTCCGAGCTCTCAGGCATAAAAACCATCAAAGGCAGCGACGCTTTCTGGATGACATTGAACGACATTGTTTTTTCGGGTTATGGCGACACCATTTTCTTGAATAGCTACGAATATCCGAAATATGAATGTGCCGTAGAGACCATTCAAAAACGCTTTGTCAAAAGAGTCAAAGAGTTGTACCCGATGCACAACTATGGTCGCTCCGCCCCGATTCTCAATGCCTTGCGCATGAAAAAGTCGGAGGATGAGATTGCCATTACGCAGCAAGCCTGCAACATCACTGCGAAAGCCTTCCGCCGCTGCTTGGATACCGTGAAACCTGGCATGTATGAATTTGAAGTGCAGGCAGAAATCGAATACATCTTCAAGCAGAACAATGCCACAGGCCATGCCTACGCGCCCATCATCGCAGGAGGCAAGAACGGATGTTGCTTGCATTACTCCAAGAACCAAAGTCTGCTCAACGACGGTGACCTGCTGCTCTTCGACATCGGCTGTGAGCTGAAGAACTACTCCTCTGACCTCAGTCGCACCATTCCAATCAACGGAAAGTTTACTCCGCGACAGGCTGATTGCTACAACGCCGTGCTCCGCGTGATGAAAGAAATCACCAAGCTCTACCGCCCTGGTGGCACCATCAACGAAATCAACGAGACCACCCACCGCCTGATGGAACAGGAAATGATCAAGCTCGGTCTCTTCACCGCTGAAGATGTGAAGAACCAAGACCCCGAAAAGCCTCTGGAACGCAAATACCTGATGCACGGCATGTCGCATCACATCGGCCTCGACGTGCACGACAGCATCGACAAGTTCAAACCTTTTGAACCAGGCATGATACTCACCTGCGAACCAGGTATCTACATCCGCGCAGAAGGTATCGGCATCCGCATCGAGAACGACTTGCTCATCACAGAAGGTAATCCCATCAACCTATTTGAAGGTCTGCCAACGGAAATCGAAGAGATTGAGGCGGCAATGAAAAAATGATTATTTTTGCATTTTTGTAGAGACGCATTGAATGCGTCTCAAATCAAACCCATATTCCATTGAGACGCAATCATTGCGTCTCTACAAATACGGAATCAACAACAAAAACAAACCAATATGTTCAATAAAGACGTTTACAGTGGCCGTCGTGCCACATTGAAAAAAATGATCTCGAAGGGCATCGCCTTCTTCCCTGCCAACAATGAAGCGCCCTTCAACTATCCCGACAACACCTACATCTACCGTCAGGACAGCAATTTCTCCTATTTCTTTGGCCTCAACCATCCCGATCTGGTCGGTGTCATCGACTTTGAGACGGGCGAGGAAATCCTCTTTGGTGTGGAGGTCACCATCGACGATGTGATTTGGTGCGGCCCCCTGCCCTCGCTGAAGGAACAAGGCGACTGCATCGGCATCACCGATTGCCGTGACTTCAACAAGTTTGGTGAATATCTGCAACAAGCTATCGCCAAAGGTCGCCAGATTCACATACTGCCCACCTATCGTGCCGACACGAAGATTCAATGCGCCGAATGGTTAGGCTGTAATATTAATAATGTGTCGGACTATGTCAGCCTTGAGCTTATCAAGGCCGTCATTGCCATGCGCGAGGTGAAGAGCGAGCTTGAAATCGCAGAGATGGAACGCGCCGCCAACACTGCCTATTACATGCACACCACCGCCATGAAGATGTGTAAGCCTGGCATGATCGAGCAAGAGATTGCCGGAGTGGTGGAAGGTCTGTCGCTGTCAGGCGGCGGCCCTGTGTCATTCCCCGTCATCCTCAGCGTGGATGGTCAAACATTGCACAACCATGGTCACCACAATGTGCTGAAGGAAGGCCGCATGATGGTCTGCGATGCCGGTGCCGAGACGGAGAACTACTACGCCTCCGACTTCACTCGTACCACCCCTGTGGGTGGCGTGTTCAACCAACGCCAGCGCGAGATTTATGAAATCGTGCTTGCCGCCAACCAAGCCGTTGCCGCCAACACGCGTCCCTACATGCCTTATATGGTGATGCACACCCTCGCCTGCCGCACTTTGATTGAAGGCTTGAAAGGCGTCGGTTTGATGAAAGGTGACACAGAAGAGGCACTGATGAATGGTGCCCATTGGCTCTTCATGCCTCATGGCCTAGGCCACATGCTCGGCATGGACGTGCACGACATGGAAGGCCTCGGCGAGACCTATGTGGGCTATGATGACATCACACCGCGCTCCACCAAGTTGGGTTTCAGCGGCTTGCGTTGCGGCAAGACCCTGAAACCAGGCTTTGTGGTCACCGATGAACCGGGCATCTACTTCATCCCCACCCTCATCGACATGTGGAAGGCCGAAGGCAAGTTCAAGGAGTTCATCAACTACGAAAAGCTGGAGACTTACAAGGACTTCGGTGGCATTCGTATTGAAGACGACTTGCTCATCACCGAAGACGGCTGCCGCATCCTTGGACGGCCGATCCCAAAGACCGTCGCCGAGGTCGAGGACATGTGTGCCCAAGGCCGCGAATGGATCAAGATGACAGCGATGTATTAAACGAAAAAAGCGAGGCGTTGCCTCGCTTTTTTCGTTTCAAAACTCCATCACCAACTTCACGTTGACGTAACGTGGTGTCAAATAATTCGGGGCAGGATACTGAATGTTGTCGATATATTTCACCCAATTGTAGGAAACGACATTGGGAATGTCTAACAGATTGAAGACATCGACGCTAACGAACATATTCCTTACATACCTCAACGGATTGCCCTTGCTGAAACTGCTGGCCTCGCTGATGAGCTGCTTGCTGAAGCCGATGTCGACACGGCGATAGGCTGGATAGCGGTTTGAAGGAAAATAGAAATCCGAACTATTTTCATTGACGGGCATGCCCATACCAAAGGTCAAGGTCATGTTGACACGCCATGTCGGGGCATTGGGAATGTAATCTTGGAAAAACAGTGAGAAATTGACCAACTGATGGGAAGGACGGTAATGCCAACCCAAGGCAACAGTATCAGCCACTTGGTCATCGGTATGATTATAGAATGGCAGTTGATTCCCTTCGAAATCCACCAGAAAATAGTCGCCACGGATATCCTCCTTAGTCTGCATAATGGATAGGCTCGCCCAGCTGTCGACGCCCCTCACAAACTCACCATTCACCTTAAAATCAAGACCCGTTGCGTACGCTCTTGCCGATTGGTCCGCATAATAACGGATGCGCACGTTGTCGATGTCATAAGGAATGACATGAGTGAACCACTTGAAATACAGCTCTGAGGTCAGGATGAAAGGTCGATTGAAGGCTCGGAACTTGAAATCGTTGCCTGCCACAATCTGATAGGACTGCTGCACCTTAGCATCTTTAAAGAGACTGCCATCGCGGTTTCGAATTTCTCGATAGAATGGTGTTTGGTTATAGACACCGCCCGACAAACGATACACCGTCTCATTCTTCTCATTTTCTGGCTTATAGGCGACGCCTGCCCTCGGACTGACATATACCTTATTATTATAGCCCCAGTAATTGGCCCTCAAGCCGCCCGTAATGACAAACTCACCTTCTTCTTTGTATGGAATTGTCCAAGAGTTCTGCACAAAACCATCAAGATTGTTGACAGAGAGCAAATTGTGGGATTTATGAACATAATCCATCCCAATCTCAGGCAATACGTCAGGATAGCTACCGATCACATCAAGGACATGAGGCAGACTATAACCCGCCGAGTCCATTATCTGCCATTCATCCACCACATCATCAATTTCCTGATGTTGGAAGCGCAAGCCCCATTTCAGCAAACTGTTGTCGAAAGCGTAGAGACCTTTATGGTCGAGATTGTAAACCTGGGCATAGAAGCCGTTACGAGCATGTTTGGTAAGCGTGCCCACTTCGTGGTTTTCAATCACCTCGCCAAACTCTTCGGAGCCGAGAGAGGTGTTGCGCACACCGAAAAAATATTGCTCTCGGATATCGAAGGTCTCAGTTTCATAAGCAGAATAAGCCGAGGCAATCCATTTCAGGTTCAAGTCTTTATTGGGTTTGTACGACAAGGTAAACGCGCCTAAGCCCGTTGTATAGTCATCAATCTCTTGACCGCTGAAATACACATTCAGTTGCAGCGGTACGTCAATGGTGCCGAAGTTGATTTTTGCATTTTGGGGAATCAACATGTAACGGTTCTTGGAATAATAGCCCAAAAACGACAAATCCCATTTCTCATTGAACCGGTAGTTGAACAAGGCTTGTGCATCGGTGAAATTGGGCTTGTAGTCGCCTTTGGTGTTCATCATACCCAATGCCAAAGCCGTGTTTTTGTAGCGTGCCCCAACCAAATAGCTGAATTTCTCGTTTTTTGTCGCGCCTTCCACATGCGCTTCAGCGCCTAAAAGACTCAAGCTCAACGAGCCAGCGATTTCCTTAGGCGTTTTATAAGTCACATCAAGCACCGATGACATCTTGTCGCCATATTCGGCCGCGAAGCCACCTGCCGAGAATTCGATGTTGTTGACCAACTGCGAGTTGACAAAACTCAATCCCTCCTGCTGTCCCGACCCGATAAGGAAAGGACGGTAGATTTCGATGCCGTTCACATAAATCAAGTTCTCGTCGAAATTGCCACCACGCACACGGTATTGGGAACTCAATTCATTGTTCGACACCACGCCCGGTAAGGTCTTGATCAACGTTTCCACTCCTCCGCCCATCGTAGGCAGCATGGTGGCCTGTTTGGCATCAAGACGCGTCAGGCTTGAGGCCTCGGTGCCGCGGTCACTGATGACGGCGTCGGGAAGCACTGTAGCAGTGGAATGCAACACCATGTCGAGCTTTCGTTTTTCGCCTTGTTTCAGTCGCACCGTAGCTTGTTTCTGCTCATAGCCGATGAACGAGAAATGGATGGTCCAAGTGGAATCCGACAACAACGACAATTCATAGTAGCCTCGCGAGTTGGTCGTGTAGCCCACCAAAAGCTCGGGTACCACCACATTGGCCATCTCGATGGGATGGCCCTGCTCGTCAATCACCTTGCCGTATACCGTAGCCGTCGGCAGCTGTTGTGCCGTGGCAAACAGAGATGACAACAAGAATGCTATGAGGATGAACTTCGCTCGCATGAATGGATAACTGAAATTATCGGGAAATATTATCTGTCAGAAGGGAATTGGCCTAATCAAACAAAAAAAGCCGCTGCGCAAGGCACAGCAGCTCTGATATGGTTCACATTGGCAATAAATTACCAACGCTCAAGGTTACCCTCTGCAGAAGCATCCAAGATGGCTTGGTAGATACCCTTCTTGTTGATGGTACGCATGCCAGCGGCTGAAACCTTCAGCACAATCCATTCATCCCATTCCGGAACATAGAACTTCTTGATTTTCAGATTCGGTTCAAATGTTCTCTTGGTCTTTTTGTTGGAGTGAGAAACATTGTTGCCGTGCATGACCTTTTTTCCTGTAATTTGACAAACTTTTGACATGACTCTTATCCTTTATTATTTACACTTGTCTATTTTTCTAACGGGCTGCAAAAATACAATTTTTTTCTTTACCCAAAGCGTTTCTGAAAAATTTGTGTCAAAAAAAGTGCAATCGCTTTGATTTTCTATGCTCAACTCTTCATATGAACATCCATTTGTGGGAACGGAATGTTCAAACCTTCCTTGGCAAAAGTCTTGTAAACCTTTTCGTTCATGCTGAAAAATGTCGGCCAATAATCCGCTGAATTGACCCATGCACGCACCGTGATATCAACAGAACTGCTGTTGAGTTTACCTAGTTCGATAAATGGTTCGGGCGACTTCAAAACTCGCCGATCCTCATCTAACAGCTGTCGCAACACGGTCTTTGCCTTGTCGTAGTCATCACCGTATGCAATGGAGAACACCCAATCTACGCGACGCGTTTCCTGTTTCGAAAAAACGGTCATCACACCTGTGGCAAGAGGTCCATTGGGCAAAATCACCTCTTTGTTATCGGTTGTCAACAGATGTGTATTGAAGATTTGTATTTCATTCACTATACCTTCCATACCTTGCGCGGAAATAAAGTCACCCACCTTGAAAGGTCGGAACATGATGATCAGCACGCCGCCGGCAAAATTCTGCAACGTGCCGCCCAACGACATGCCCACTGCCAATCCCGCCGAAGCCAACAATGCTACCAATGACGACGTATTAATGCCCAAGATGCCGACAATGGCCATAATGAGGAAGAAATTCAGCACCACAGCGACCAAATTCGATAAGAAGCTATGCAAGGTGGCATCGGCATGGCGGCTCATCAGTCCATTAGACATCCATTTCTTAATCAGTTTGATGACCCAACGTCCCAAAAGAAGCACCACAATAGCGGCGAGTATCTTCAGTCCCAAGGGGACAACATAAGTCTTCACCAAATCGGGAAGCCACTCCGAGACAGGGGTTGTGGTCAGTTTTTGGATGCCTTCGGTTACGGTGGCAAGCGTGGAAGTGTCTTGTATTGTCTCTGAAACCTGAGTAACTATGCTGTCGTTTTCCATATTTCCGATATTTTTGAGATGCAAAGGTACGGATAATTCATTTATTTCGTAATTTCGCCCCAAAATTCTTTCCATGAATCTAGAGCGCATTAAGGCCTATTATAAAAACCCGAAAAATCGTAGCACAGTCAATGTGGGGCTTTTTATCGTGTTGATAATCAGCTTCCACTATCTCTATTTGGGTTGGCAGTCCGTAGACTATTGGCCTGTTGGAAATTGGGTTGAGAAACTTATGCTTTGGTCTGTCAATCTGGTCTATAGCCAATCCTGTTGGGTGCTCGACCATATTTTCTGCATTGACATTACCACCTTCGCCCCACAACGAATTATTTCCGCCATCAACAAAGACGGCGGTTGGGCCATTGTCACCATCGCTCCCGAATGTGCCAGTTTGAAACAATGGTTGCACTGGCTCTTCCTCATGCTCTTGTTCCCCGGCCCATGGAAACACAAACTGTGGTACATTCCTGCAGGTCTGGTTATCATCGAATGGGCCAACGTGGTGCGTATCTGTGGCATCATGCTCATGCAGATTGCATGGCCTAACATCCACATCCACCTTTTCGGTAACGACATTAATACCTTCCAACTCGCCCACGACTATATCTTTAAACTGTTCTTCTACCTCATCATCTTCCTCATGTGGGTGCTCTGGGTGGAAAAATTCTATAATCCGTCATTAAAAGCCAAACAACATGAATAATTCTCCTGTTATCTTTATCCTCGACGCTGGCGGCACGGGCTTCAAGTTCTCGGCCGTGCAAGACTGGCACGAAATCATCGAACCTTTCACCATTCCTTCGGCAGCTCCCACGTTGGAGGAAGTGCTTCAAAAACTCATCACGGGCTTCCATGAATGTGAGACTCGCTGTGGTGCCAAGGCGGCAGCCATCAGCTTCTGCTTCCCTGGTCCTGCCGATTATCCCAACGGCATCATCGGCGACTTGGAGAACCTGCCCACTTTCCATGGCGGAGTACCGCTGAAAGCCATGCTTGAGAACGAATTCCAAGTGCCCGTCTACATCAACAACGACGGCGACCTATTTGCCTACGGCGAAGCCCTAAACGGCTTGCTGCCCGAAGTGAACAAACTGCTTGAGCAGCAACGCAACCCAAAACGCTACAAGAACCTGTTAGGTGTCACCATCGGCACGGGTTTTGGCGGCGGCATAGTTATTAATAAGGTGTTGCTCAACGGCGACAACTCGGCAGGCGGTGAAATCAACCGTCACCGCAACCCGCTCTACCCCACCACCAGTGCCGAAGACAGCATCAGCATCCGGGCCGTGCGCCGCGTGTATGGCCGCGAGGCTGGCATCGAGTTCGACAAAACGCCACATCCCTACGACATCTACAAGATAGCCATGGGACAGCTGCCTGGCGACAAGGAAGCAGCCTTAAAGTCGTGGAATGAAATGGCCACAGCCTTGGCCGATGTGTTGGCCAACGCCATTTCGCTCATCGATGGCATCATCGTCATCGGCGGTGGTTTGTCAGGAGCTTGGCCTGTCTTCATGCCCATGCTAATCAAAAAGATGAACGAGCCCTTTGCCGGCCTCAAGGACGGTCACTCATTTAGCCGAATGGAGACCGAAGCTTATAACCTAATGGATGCACAGGACATGATTCGCTTCACCGAAAAGTCGGGCAAGATGATCAAGGTACCGTTCAGCAACCAAGAAGTTTGGTACGACCCCACCAAGTGCGTCGGCGTGGGCGTCACCAAGCTCGGCACATCATCAGCAGTGGCCATTGGCGCGTATGCCTTTGCCATGGAACAGCTGAAAAAATGACAACCTACTGTAGAGACGCGCCATGGCGCGTCTCTACAGCGTGCCAAATTATTTCACTTTTTTATATCCTTTTGACTATCAAAACCAAAAAACTTATCAACATGCATTGTTGATAAAATACGCTTTAAAAAGTCGATTTTTTAGAGCGACATATCCGCTTCTTTCTTAATTTCGCAAACTGAACGAGCGTCAGAAAAAACGCCATTGTTTTGCCCATAAGAGTTTAAAAACCAAAAAGATGCGATCAAACCATACGCAATTGGAATTGGATGGAGACCTGTTTAGTGGCTTAAATGAAGCTCAAGAGCCCCAAGTTGAAGTTCACCCTTACGACAAGATCATAGAGTCGCGGAAAAACACCACTTTCGCGGCCGAGCAGATCGAAAGTCAGGATGAAGTTCAGGTGGTTGAAAAAGAGCCGAAAAATGATGAAGCCGCAAAGGTCGAATATCATGCCTATCCCATTGAGGAAGTGAAGGCTGCCGCCAAGGAATACTTCCATGGTGACGCATTGGCTGGTGATGTTTGGGCAAACAAATACGCGCTCAAGGATAGCGACGGCAACATCTACGAGCTCACTCCTGATGACATGCATCACCGCATCGCACGCGAGATTGCCCGCATCGAGCGCCGCTACCCCAACCCGATGAAGGAAGAGGAAATTTATGAGGTGCTGAAAGACTTCCGTTACATCGTGCCCCAAGGCAGCCCCATGACGGGCATCGGCAACGACTTCCAAATCTCATCGCTGTCGAACTGCTTTGTCATTGGCAACAACGGCGACTCCGATTCGTACGGTGGTATTATGAAGACCGACCAAGAGCAGGTGCAGCTGATGAAACGCCGTGGTGGCGTGGGTCACGACCTATCACACCTCCGTCCTTCCGGCAGCCCCGTGAAGAATTGCGCCCTCACCTCCACTGGTGTGGTGCCTTTCATGGAGCGCTTTTCCAATTCCACGAAGGAGGTCGCCCAAGACGGCCGTCGTGGCGCCCTGATGATGACCATCAGCATCAAGCACCCCGATTCGGAAGCCTTCATCGATGCAAAAATGACACAAGGCCGGATTACCAACGCCAACATCTCGGTGCGTCTCACTGATGAGTTCATGCAATGTGTCAAGGAGAACAAGCCGTTCGTTCAGCAATATCCTATCGATTCACCCAACCCGAAATACACCAAGGAAATTGACGCACGCGCCTTGTGGAACAAAATCATCCACAATGCTTGGCAGTCGGCCGAGCCCGGCGTGATGTTCTGGGACACTATCATCCGCGAGTCCATCCCCGACTGCTATGCCGACCTTGGTTTCAAGACCTTGAGTACCAACCCCTGCGGCGAGATTCCGCTTTGTGCTTACGACAGCTGTCGCCTTTTGGCCATCAACCTTTATAGTTATGTCGACCACCCGTTCACGCCCGAGGCAAGATTCAACCACCAGCTTTTCTCAAAGCATGTGGCCATCGCCCAGCGCATGATGGATGACATTGTCGACCTTGAAATCGAGAAGGTGGACGGCATCCTGGCCAAAATCGCTGCCGACCCCGAAGACGACGAAGTGAAACGCACCGAAGCCAACCTCTGGAAAAACATCAAGGCCAAGTGCCTGCAAGGCCGTCGCACGGGTATCGGCATCACTGCCGAAGGCGACATGCTTGCTGCCCTGGGCAAGCGCTATGCCTCCGACGAGGCTATCGCTTTCTCGACAGAGATACAAAAGCTTTTGGCCTACAACGCCTACAAATCTTCGGTCAATTTGGCTGAAGAACGCGGCAAGTTCCCGATGTTCGATGCCAAACGCGAAGAGAACAACCCCTTCATCAAGCGTCTGCGCGCTTTGGATGAAGACCTCTACCAAAAGATGTGCCGTGTGGGTCGCCGCAACATCGCCATGCTGACCATCGCCCCTACAGGTACAGTCAGCATTTGCACCCAAACCACCTCAGGCATTGAACCAGTCTTCATGGTGGCCTACAAACGCCGCCGCAAAGTGAACCCCAACGACAAGGATGTCCATGTCACCTTCACCGATGTGACAGGTAACTCGTTTGAGGAATACAATGTGTTCCACCACAAGTTCATCACTTGGCTTGAGGTGAATGGCTACAATGTCGAAGAAGTGTTGAAATACGACGATGAAAAACTCAATGCCGTCATCGCAAAATCACCCTACTACAAAGCCACGGCCAACGACATTGACTGGGTGAACAAGGTGAAGATGCAAGGCTCGATGCAGAAATGGGTCGACCACAGCATCAGCGTGACGGTCAATGTTCCAAAGGAAACCACGGAAGAACTAGTCAGCCAAATCTATATGACCGCTTGGGAGAGCGGCTGCAAAGGTATGACCATCTATCGTGACGGCTCGCGCGACGGCGTGCTGGTCTCCAAAGATGAAAAGAAAGACGGCCCTTCGACAAACTCAGGGACCTCAAATGATACCAAAGACAACGGCCGACCTGACGACATCCATGAAAACTCGGCCCCACCGCGTCCGAAAGAGTTGGAATGCGATGTGGTGCGCTTCCAGAACAACTACGAGAAATGGATTGCCTTCGTCGGCAAACTCCATGGAAAGCCATACGAAATCTTCTTGGGTAAGGCCGAAGACTTCTTCCTACCGCCTTACATCGAGAAGGGTGTCATCATCAAGGAGAAAATCAAAGGAGAGACTTCGCGTTATGACTTCCGCTATACTGACAAGGATGGTTATGAAGTGATGATGCAAGGTTTGTCACGCTCATTCAACAAGGAATACTGGAACTACGCCAAGCTCATCTCTGGCATCTTGCGCCACGGCATGCCCATCCAATATGTGATTGAATTGGTACAGAATTTGAACGTGGAGGAAGAAAGCATCAACACTTGGAAGAATGGCATCGCGCGCGCTTTGAAGAAATATGTGCCCGATGGCATGGTTGACGAGAAAGAGAAATGCCCCACTTGTGGTGAAAAGCTTGTCTTCGAGGACGGCTGCAAGCACTGCCGCAATTGTGGTTACTCCAAGTGCGGATAGTTTAATTGAACAACAGTTGTTTTTTTATCTTCATAATGGCAGGTCGCCGGCGCAAGTCGGCGACCTTTTTTGTACTACTTTTCACAAAGAACGACCAAAACCACACCATATCCCCTCATTGCGGGCTTGACCCGTAATCCCCTACGCGACAGGGATCCCCTTTAGCGCAGGGGATGGCGGATGTTTCTCCGCCATGAGGGTAAATGGGTAAGAGTAATGCCTAGCAGTGACGCAATGCGACATCACAGTTGAAACAAGTCTTTCACATTTGCCGTTGTGGTAGCGGCAAAGTCTTCCAAAGGCATTTCAAGAATCTCTGCAATACGTTTCGCTGTGTGAACAAGAAACGAAGGTTCGTTGCGTTTGCCGCGACAGGGAACGGGCGCCAAATAAGGCGCATCAGTTTCCAAAACGATTCTATCCAATGGCATATTGGACAGATACTCCTTTACGCCACAGTTTTTGTAAGTGGTCACGCCACCCAAGCCAAGATGGAAACCCAGCTCAAAGTAGACTTTGGCTTCCTCTTCAGTTCCCGTGAAGCAATGCATAATTCCACGCAATCCTCCGTCTTGTTTCTTTTCTAGGATCTTCACCATCTTGTCAAAGGCATTGCGACAATGGATGGAAAGCGGCAAATGGAGCTGCTTGGCCCATTCCAATTGAGTCTTAAAAGCATCTAATTGTTCCTTCTCGTAAGACGCGTCCCAATAGAAATCGAGGCCGACCTCCCCTACTCCGACATAAAGGCCATGCTCCAGTTCCTTTTCCATTTGGGTAAGCACTTCCTTATAGTCCTCCTTTACTTCCTCGGGTTGCAGGCCCATCATCACTCGGGTACAATCGGGGTATTGCTCGTGCAAATCAAGCATAGGAATGATGGTCGAGGCATCCACATTGGGCAGGAGCATCATCCTCACGCCCGCGTCAAGGGCGCGTTGTATAGCCTCTTTTCGGTCAAGGCTGAATTGGTGGTCGTAAATATGGGTGTGGGTATCTATCAAATACATATTCTTTCCTTATTTCGCATTGCAAATGCTGATATTCAAAGCTTTCGGATTGCAAATCCGAAAGAGCCTCATCAATACAAGAAATTGTCATAAGGATATCGAATCGCGTGCATATCACGGATTTCCTTATAAAGCAAATCCCTGAATTCCTGATAGTTGTCGCGGTTCTTGGCGGAGATAAAGATGCAGTTTTCGTTCATCTTTGCCATCCAGGTTTTTTTCAGATCCTCGTAAGAGACATTGCGCTTGGTGGGTGGTGTCAGGTCGTCGGGGTCTTTCTCCTCCCAAGTGTAGGCGTCGGTCTTGTTGAAAACCACGATGGTTTTCTTGTCGGCGCAGCCCAACTCGGCCAAGGTCTGGTTGACGACCTCCATCTGTGCCTCAAAGTCGGGATGCGATATGTCGACCACATGCAACAGGATGTCCGACTCACGCACCTCATCCAAAGTCGACTTAAACGATTCCACCAAATGATGCGGCAACTTACGGATAAATCCTACAGTGTCAGACAAAAGGAACGGAAGATTATCCACAACTACCTTACGCACCGTGGTATCAAGCGTAGCGAAGAGTTTGTTCTCCGTGTAGACCTCCGACTTACTCAACAGGTTCATGATGGTCGACTTGCCCACATTGGTATAGCCCACCAAGGCCACACGCACCAACTTGCCGCGATTCTTGCGCTGCACGGTCTTCTGCTTGTCGATATCCTTCAGTTTCTCCTTCAGTAAGGCGATGCGTTCCAAGATCAAGCGGCGGTCGGTCTCAATCTGTGTCTCACCAGGACCACGCATACCGATACCACCCCGCTGGCGCTCCAAGTGCGTCCACATACGGGTCAGGCGAGGCAGAAGATATTGGTATTGCGCCAGTTCCACTTGCGCCTTGGCATGTGCCGTATGTGCATTGGAGGCGAAGATGTCCAAGATAAGGCTGGTACGGTCGAGAACACGACACTCCAGTGCCTGTTCCATGTTACGGGCTTGCGTAGCACTGAGCTCATCATCGATGACGGCAATCTCTATGTTCTCCGCTTTGATGTATTGGTGAATCTCCTCTAGCTTGCCCGAACCGAGATAAGTCACGCTGCTCGGTCTGTCCAAAGGCTGCACAAAACGAGCCACTGGGATGCCACCTGCCGTCTCCAACAGGAAGGCCAGCTCATCGAGGTATTCCTCTGTACGCTCACGACCTTGTTGCTTACTGGCAACGGCAATAAGCACCGCCCTTTCGGGAATTTTTTCGTATGTGATAAAATCACCCATTGTATTGTGTTGTGTTGGTAGAGACGCGATTAATCGCGTCTCTACAAGCATTAATACGTTCTAAATCCGATAATCTTCCTCACCTCGTTCAAGGTCTTCGCTGCGCTTTCGCGGGCCTTCTCTGCGCCCATACGGGCAATGCGGTCGAGGCGTTCGGTATCTGATGAGAACTCGATGATGCGCTCACGGATGGGAGCGACCGTCTTTTCGAGGTCTTCTGCAAGTTGTTTCTTCATGTCGCCGTAGCGGATGGAGCAGTCGTTCCATTTCTCATCGAAGTACTTCACCGTCTCTGGTTCACTAACGATGTTCATCATCGTGAAGAGGTTTTGGATGACCTCGGGCTTGGGACTGTTAGGCTCGGTCGGGCCGCTATCAGTGACGGCGCGCATCACCTTCTTACGCATGGTCTTTTCGTCCTCGAAGAGGTAGATGCAGTTGCCGTCGCTCTTGCCCATCTTGCCGCTACCGTCCAATCCCGGCACCTTGATGGCATCGCCACCGAAGTAGTAGTTCTGGGGTTCGGGGAAGAATTCCACCTGATAGATATTGTTGAAGCGGCGGGCGCACTTGCGAGCCATCTCCATATTCTGCTCCTGGTCCTTGCCAACAGGTACCCATTTGGCGCGATGTTGAAGGATGTCAGCAGCCATCAAAGTCGGATAAGTGAACAAGCCGGCATTGACGTTGTCAGGCTGTTGACGGGCCTTCTCCTTGAAGGTGGTCACGCGACCCAATTCACCGATGTAGGCGTTCATGTTGAAGTAGAGATACAACTCGATGGTCTCCGGCACATCACTTTGGATGTAGATGGTGGCCTTTTCAGGGTCGATGCCACAGGCAAGGTATTCAGCCAAAATCGTGCGGGCCGAACGCTGTATGTTTTCCGGCTTAGGGTGCGTTGTCAACGAATGCCAGTCGGCGATGAAGAAGTAGCAGTTGTAGTCTTCCTGCATCTTCACGAAGCTACGCACGGCACCATAGTAATTGCCGAGGTGAAGGTTTCCGGTGGGGCGAATGCCGCTTAAAACGATGTCTTTTGCCATAATTGATTCAATTTGGGTGCAAAAGTAATAAAAAAACTGACAACATAGGAAAGCCCACCTCATTGCAAAGTGGGCTTTCATGATTAAATCTCAAAACTGCATTTACCGCACCACAAATTTCCGCGTCACGTCGTCTACGGTAATGAAATACATACCTTGAGGCAACGATGAAACATCAATCTGTTGGGTTTCATCCGTGATTTGGCCTGTCAACAGGGTTTGGCCCATAAGGTTGCTGATGCGGTAGGTCAGGGTCGGTAGAGACGTTGCGCGCAACGTCTGTACAGACAAGATACCGTCGGTCGGATTAGGAAATATCGTTAAGATCCCAAAGCCTATCGAAGGGTCGTCCTCCTCAACCCAATACCCTTCCGGTACCAATTGCACATCCTGCACCAAGGTCTCCCAGTCTGCCACCGTCAAGGTGAGGGTCTTAGAGTAATAGCCCTCGCAAGAATATGTCACCTCGTAGGTGCCGCCCTTGATGGGACGATGGTAGTCGCCAACAGGCAAATGACTGCTGACAGCAGAACCATGATGATCATGGGTGAGAATGGTGACCTCTGCCTCCAAAGGCGCACCAGTGACCGAATCCGTTACCCTACCGTGAATCCCATAAAGGCATTGCTCCAAGTAACGCAACATGCTCTCATGGTTATAGGTCCAATACATGGGCATCGTCGACGGATTTGGGGTATAGGGGATGGAGCACTCGATGGTCACCTCGCGACATTGCTGGTAATAGTTCATGTAATCCTGGCGGCTGCCATAGATAGGATACCACACATAACCATTGACAATGCCGTTGTCGAAACCGTTCATATACATGGTATCGTGTTCATGAGTCAAGTCGGCATATTCGTGACACACCAATTGCCACCATTCGTCATCGGGATGCAGGGGCTGGTAGGTGTCCCAAGGATAATTCATCACCTCTGAACCGCCATGATAGTTTGCCGCCATAGTAAAGTGATATTGCTCGGCAAGTTCCATCATCATCATGGTCTCGGGCTGGTATTCCTTGTCATCGGGATGGGGGCCATTGTCGAAGTCGGGATAGTTACGGTTCAGGTCCACGTTGTTGGCGTTGTTGCGTCGAGCACCATAGACAGTACTGTCGCCCCCGTGATACGTGCCGTCGGGGTTGGTGCAGGGCGAGATGAAAATGTCGAGCTGGTCGATCAAATTCAGGAGCCTAGGATCATCACTGGTGCAAAGCTCATCGATGAGGCGGAGCATGAGCATCATGCCTGTCAACTCATCTCCGTGCATGGTGGAGGTATAAAGGAACTTGGGCTTGCCGTCAGGATCTCCGTTGTTGAAGCGGCAAAACATGAGCTTGCGTCCGCTCGCCAATGTGCCCAAATCGAAGTATGAGCATCTTTCAGGAAAATCCTCGGCGTATTGCTTCATCATGTCCTGGTAGGCCTCATAGGTAGGATAGGCATCCCAATCGTAGGCCTCGCGGTTCGTGCCGTCCCACATGGCGTAATGTTCTTGCATGGAAGGCGGCATGAGCAGCGTAGGCTGATAGCCCATGGCAAGGAGTTGGTGGTACTGCTCTTCGTTGGCATAACAAATCAGACGGTTGCCTTCCAGTTTGTCGACGGAACAAAGGAGGGTGAGTCGCTTGGCCTCTTCATGTTGTTGTAAAGGTAGGGAGAAGAAATATTCCCCTCGTGTGGCCATCAAGGCTTCGAGGTCGGTTTGGGCCATGGTCATTTTCCCGGCCAACAGTAGGAACGCAAAGATGGCAAATAGCCGTAGGTTTTTCATAGATTTTTTTAGGTTAAAATGATGTTCCTATTATTCGTTTCGGTTTGTAGGGCTGTCGTACCACGGCAGCCGCAGGTGATTCGACACTGCGGCTGCCACGGTGTGACAGCCCTACAAGACCCTGATTAACGCACCACAAATTTCTGCGTCTCGCCTGCAAAGGTAATGAAATACATGCCTTGCGGCAATGTTGAAACGTCAATCTGTTGGGTTTCAGCCGTGATTTTACCTGTCAATAGGGTTTGGCCCATCACATTGGTGATACGATACGTTTGGGCATGTAGAGACGTTGCGCGCAACGTCTGTACAAACAAGATGCCGTTTGTAGGATTAGGATAAACCATCAAGGACCCTGCGGTTCCTGAGCCTGTCGAAGGGCCGTCCTCCTCCACACCATGTACCTCCGAATAAATCGCATCGCAATCTTCTTCTCCGTATTTGAATACCAATTTGCTATCACTCCAATAGCAACGCATACCTTCCACGCGGATGCCGTCGCCGTTGTCCATCAGCCTTTCTGGGAAGAAACTGGTGAGGTGGCCGATGCCGCACACAATGTCGCCGCTGAAAAGGTCATTGGGGTCGCTCACACTGAGTATCCTATAGGTTTGGCTCTTATAGGTTACCATCTGCACAGCATCCACATGCATCATAAGGCTTTCCGTACCCACCTTGATTTCCCATTCATCGCCTTCTTCAGCATCTTGTTCCACCAATACAACTTGCCATCGCGTTCATAGACATATTCGTGCGTTATGTCTTGATGCAAATCCTTGTCGTAAAGCGTGTTGATTTTCACAAGGATATGCGCTGTGTCATTGTTGATTATGGTGTCGCCGGCTTGATACATGTATTGGTAAGTAATGCTACCGTTCTCATTTTGGATTTCGTAATACCATTCGTTTCGGATAATATCCTCGATAAAGTTTTGGAACTCACTCCAATACGGTGCATTTTGATAAGCCTCTTTGCTGCCAACCGGCACATGGATGGGAATGTTGGGATCGTAGAAATAAACGGCGCCATAACCTGCGAAAGTGTATTGGTCAAGCTGCGGCGGATTCGGGTTGTAGGAATAGATTTCGGTGAAACGAGTGTTTCTGAAAACGTGGTTCTCAATATTGGTGACCGATGCCGGGATTTTCAAAACACCTGTGAAATTCACGCAGTCTGAAAAGGCTGCACCGTAGAGATGGGTGACGCCATTCCCCATGTCGAGGTCGGAGAATAGGCAATGGTCAAACGCCATATTATGGATGGAAGTCACCGAGTTGGGGATAACCAACGTTCCCGTAAAGGCGGATTCAGAGAAAACGGCATGATTGATGGTGCTCAACGACTCGGAGATTCTAAGTTCACCAGTGAAGTTGGGGCAATACTCAAAAGCCCTTGTCCCTATATATGTCACTGAATTAGGGATGATCAGCGAACCAGAAAATTCGCTGTTGGCAAAAGCAAAAGCACCAATTGTGGTTAGCGAATCGGGAAGAGTGAGTGTGCCGGAGAAATGGCTATACTGGAAAGCGTAGTCGCCGATGGTCAAAACAGAGTTGGGGATCACAAGATCGCCACCGTCGCCGCAACCATAAAAAGCATTCTCGCCGATAGCCACAATATAGTCGGGGATGACGGTGGTTTTGCATCCCACAAACAGTGTGCTGTCGTCTCTGGTAATGATGGCATTGTTTTCGGAATAGAAACGCGGGTTGTTTTCGTCAACCGTGATGGTCTCCATTGAGGGCTCCAGAGTAAACACGCTCGCATAAACAGTCGTGAGGGAAGCAGGGATATATAGCGAAGTCAAAGAGGAGCAATCGCTAAAGGCCTCGTGAAAGATTGTCGTTATGGTATTGGGAAGGGTTATTGAGGCAATGCCGCTACAGGATTGGAAGGCTCTGTGCCAGATGGTGGTGACGCCTTCCTGCAATTCGACGGCTTGCAATCCCGTGCAAGCGTAAAAAGAATGATCGCCAACATCGGTGATGCTGCCTGGTATGACCAGCGTTCCCGTCAAGCCGTCACATTCAAAAAAGGCACAATCGTCAATAGCAGTCACGGTGTAGGTCTCCCCTTCGTAAATTACCGTTGAGGGCAAAGTCATGCTGCCTTGAGGCTTTTCGTAACCTTCCCAAAAGTTACTCTCCCAAGGGTTTTCCGGCTCATGGGGAAAAGTGACTTTTACGGTCTTTTGTTCCTCGTCGGTGATGATGTAATAAAGTGTCTGGCCTGTTTCGCATACGGCCGAGAAATCGAAGCGCTCCGTGGTGGGGGCTGGGTTAACGATCTCATCCGCATTGGCATAGCTCTTGTAATTTTGGTCGACACCAATATAATACAGGTGGTTGTCGAATCCTTTGATGAGCCATTTCATAGGCACACAACACCCTGGAAGCGGCCGCACCCCATACATCCTTTCCCCTATTTCGGTAAAATGCTCGCCATGATCAAGAGAATAAGACAAACCTTCGGTATAATCATCATCGTTATAGTTTATTGTATAGATGATTCCGTTATCAGAAATGCTAATGTAATTTGCCGCCAGCGCATAAAAACCAGGAATATACTCAAATCCAGAAAAATCATTGCCATAGCCTGCACAGACCACATTACCATCTGGGTCGAACTCCATATCCCGAATTCCCAGCCCTTCAAATGCAACAAGTTCCCAGTTTTGCATATCTGAAAGGGTTGAGTGGTATAGGCCATTGCCATAATAATACAAGCCGACATAAACATCACCGTTTTCGTTGGCCAAAATATCACTGATGCTATAATCCTCAAAGGAAGTGAAAGTGTCGTTCACGCCCCATGTAGTACCGCCATCGGTGGTCCAAAAAACGCTTCCATATTCTGTTGAGCCTACTATGATGTGGTTGTTTAAGGCGTATAAATTCCAAGCCTTATCTCCAGCACTCAAAGGGATGTCTGAGGTATACTGCCAAGTGTCGCCGTAGTTGTCAGAATACCATACCTTAAACGGATTGTCTTCGAAAACGAAAATTCTTCCTTCCGGGCTTACACCAAAACAGTATTCATTGAAATAATAGTCGTTGCCTGTTTCGTATCCCAAGACGATTTGGTAGGTTTCGCCTTCGTCTTGAGAGCGGCCTATCCCGCTGTAACCGCAATTGAAATAAAGGCTTCCGTCGGGAGCGGCGCCTAAAAAAGCGGCTGATACATCGATGGGTTTCCAAATGTTTTGCGCCATGCCTCCAAGCGCGAAGGCGAGCGAAATCGCTAATGTAAATACTAATCTTTTCATGGTTGTATGTTTTTGATTGTTATCCATTTATTTGATTCGGTTTGTAGGGCTGTCGTACCACGGCAGCCACTGTGCCGTTTCAGGTGCGGCTGCCACGGTGTGACAGCCCTACAAGACCACGATTAACGCACCACAAATTTACGCGTCTCGCCCGCAAAGGTAATGAAATACATGCCTTGAGGCAATGATGAAACATCTATCTGTTGGTTATCAGCGTTGATGTTGATAGATCATGAAGGTCCCTGCGGTTCCTGAGCCTGTCGAAGGAGTCGAAGGGCCGCCTTCCTCAATCCCATGCAATTCCTCATAAATCGCGTCGCAGTCCTCATCACCAGGTTTGAACACCAATTCATCCTCAACCCAGTAGCAGCGCAGACCTTCCACGAGGATGCCGTCGCGGTTGTCCATTAGCCTCTCGGGGAAGAAACTCGTCAGGTGACCGATGCCGCACACAATGTCGCCGCTGAAGATGTCGTCTGCATCGCTTACGCGAAGCATCCGATAGGTCTTGCCTTCGTATTCGAAATCTTCCACGGCATCCACATGCATCACGATACTTTCCGTCCCCACTTTGATTTCCCACTCGTCGCCTACTTCTGCATTGAAGTCATAAAGCACAGTGAACTCACCCAAGGTCTTGTTCCACCAGTATAATTTGCCGTCACGCTCATAGACATATTCATGTGTCACTTCGGTATGTATGTCTTTGTCGTAAAGCGTGTTGATTTTCACAAGAATATGTGCAGTGTCATTGTTGATTATGGTGTCGCCAGCCTGATACATATATTGGTAGGTGATGTTGCCGTTCTCATTTTGGATTTCATAGTACCATTCTGAGCCCAACGGGAAGATTTCATTTAAAACCACGGCTTCGGTGATATTGATACGGTAATAGAAATTCTGGTCGAAGGTTAACATCATTTTGGTTGTAAACGTTGCCGTAATTTCCTGGCCGTTGACATAAACAGTGTCGTTGCCCACGAGGAACCATTGACCGCCATCAATGTCTTGTTCGTTTTCAAGATAATATCTCCTGCCATTCGAATTAAAGACAATCTCCATTCCAGGCAAGGGAATATATCCTGTATGCGGCATAGGAGCCCAGTCAACGGTTCCTGTCAAGGTGGTTTCCTCATCAGTGTCCATCTCCACCAATTCAACGACATTCACCTCATCGCCTGGCATATCATAACGGAAGTGCCGTATTCCTTTGATATCGACCTGCATACCTTCTCTGAAAATGTCGTTGTTGATGAACGTGTTTTTGTAAAGTTGGCCATTGCGCATCAGATAATGAGGAACAACTAAACTGGAAGGAAGTACGGTCAAAAAATGCTGATTCTCGTCTTCCTCACAAGGACAGGAAAGACATGGTGGATCCCAAAAATCCGTGGTAAGTGTACCGTCTATTTGGTAATTGTAATCCATAAATGGTTGGATAACGGCCAATTCCATTCCATAATACGGAACAGCATATTGGTTCATCTGGATACCACAATGTCCGATGAAAGTACAAGGCAAACATCCCGCATATAATGTCATGCCATTGAAGGTAAGCGGGAATTCTTGCTGTTCGCCATTGATGGTGATGTAATAAGTCTGATAAGGAGGATTTATAGTTGTGATAATCACTTTATTATCTTCATAAGATGCTTCAAGCGTCGCAGTGATGGCATCGTAATAATGTGCTGTAGTTTGCTGGATATCCAGCACATTTTGCGAATGTCCCACATAGTCATGCATCTCTTTGATGGTTCCAAACGCACCGATAGTGGCACCCATAGGTATGGTGTCATAACGCACGATAAGTCTGCTCAAATCGGTAGGATTTGGGCGAAAACCGTCTACCGTCACGGGATAGATGTGATTGTCATCCACCCTGATGGCCTGCCCTGCGCCATGTGGATAATTCCCAAAGGCAAAAGCATCTTGCAAAACAACGACTTCGCCTTCAATGTAATGGATGTCGTTGGTGTTGAATACGCTTTTCATGCGAGCACCATGACCACCAAAATACAAGTGTCCATCGCGGCCTTTGTAAATAGAGCCATCACCCAATCCGCCTGGAGAAGGTGAGTAAAGCGGCAGTGCCTCACCATTTTCGTAGAAGTTTTCGCCATGGTCGGCTGAATAGCGCAACACTGTGTAATCGTTATAATCATCGCCCACATCGTGAAGGTCATAGACAATTCCGTTGTCGGCAATCGTGAACCGCCTGTCAGGAACGAGATATAAGCCTTGTTGCTGCTGGTAATGTCCGTAACCGCCAGCCACCACATTGCCTTCGGGATTCAACTCCATGTGGTAAATCATAGCGCCTGCGAGCAAGCAAGTCCAGTTTTCAATGTCATTGAAATTTGCGGTATATATGCCTAATTCATAAGTAGGAACCGCATTGGTTATGCTGATATAAACATTTCCCTCATGGTCAGCGAGGATGCTGGTGAAAACCATGTCTTGCAGGAAACTGATGTTGGTCTCGTTCCACGATTCGCCGCCGTCCAAGGTCCAGAAAAACTTTTCGTTGTTGACCATAACGATGGTGTCGTTTGAAAGCGAATACATTCCTTCTACCCAATTGGTGGAGATGCCTGACGCCTGCTCTTGCCAGGTGTCGCCGTTGTCATCAGAATAATAGAGTCGATAGTTGTTTTGATTAAAAATGAAGATGCGATCATTGTCATTGATGATGAAATGTTTTGAATTGACATAACTCAAATCATAGTTTAATTCCCATGTTGCGCCTTCATCCTGCGAGCGATGGAGGCCACTATAGCCCCAATTGCTGAAAATACTGCCGTCGGCTGAGACGCCAAGGAACTCGCCGTTCATATCTATAGGCTTCCAAACATTTTGCGCCGCGCCACCAAGGACGAAGCCAGCCAAAATCGCTATAGTTAATACTAATCTTTTCATGGTTGTATGTTTTTGATTGTTATTCATTTATTCGTTTCGGTCTGTAGGGCTGTCGTATTACGGCAGCCACTGTGCCGTTTCAGGTGCGGCTGCCACGGTGTGACAGCCCTACAAGACCGCGATTATCGCACCACAAATTTACGCGTCTCGCCCGCAAAGGTAATGAAATACATGCCTTGAGGCAATGATGAAACATCTATCTGTTGGTTATCAGCGTTGATGTTGTTCTGTAGAGACGCAAAATTTTGCGTCTCTACAAACAAAACACCGTTTGTCGGATTAGGATAAACCGTCAAGGCCCCTGAGCCCGTCGAAGGGCCGTCCTCCTCCACACCGTGCAGTTCGCTAATGACTGCGTCGCAGTCCTCATCACCAGGTTTGAACACCAATTCATCCTCAATCCAGTAGCAGCGAAGGCCTTCCACACTGATACGGTCGCCATTGTCCATCAGCCTTTCGGGGAAGAAACTGGTGAGGTGACCGATGCCACACACGATGTCGCCGCTGAAGTAGTTGTCCACATCGCTGACACGCAGCATCCGATAGGTCTTGCCTTCGTATTCAACGGTTTCCACGGCGTCAACGTGCATGATGAGGGTTTCCGTGCCGACCTTGGTGACCCAAGTGTCGCCTTCATACAGCACGGTAAACTCCTCCAAGGTCTTGTTCCACCAATACACCTTACCGTCGCGCACATAGACATACTCGTGCGTCACCTCATCATGCAGGCCTTTGTCATAAAGCGTGTTGATTTTCACAAGGATATGCGACGGTTCATCGTTGACAATGGTGTCGCCAGCCTGATACATGTATTGGTAGGTGATGCTGCCGTTCTCGTTCTCGATTTCATAGTACCATTCCGAAGGAAAAGCAATCACATTGGGAATGTCATCGGAATTGGGGATGCTTTTCCAGTATTGGTCATTGCCAAAGAAATACAAATGGTTGTCATAGCTTTTGGAGAGGAAGCCGTCTTCACCACCAGGGGCAGGTGCCGACACAGGAAGGTTCTCGACGGTGTTGTAGAAATGCTCGCCGTGGTCTAAAGAATAAGCCAAAACCACATTGTCATACATGGTCATAGCGGTCTTGTAAACGATGCCATTGTCGGCAACGGCAACACGATTGGACCAAAAGGCATAAAACCCTGGCACATGCTCGAAACCCGAAAAATCGCCTCCGAAATTCACGGCGCAAATGATATTGCCCTCAGGGTCAAATGCCATGTCCTTTATGCCAACATTCTCAAAAGCAGCAATTTCCCAGTTCTGCATATCAGAGAGGGTGGAATGATACACGCCGATGTTAGGCCCGATGTAATACCAGACACTGACATACACATCTCCGTTTTCGCTGACGAGGAGGTCGCTGATTTCTTGGTGTTCTTCCATGAATTCAAGGCCTGAAAAGCCCCAAGTTTCACCACCGTCAAGCGTCCAAAAGATTTCCCTGTTTTGAGTCCACCCCACAACGATGTCATTGGTTGCAGCATATAGACCTGCTACACCTATCAAACCACACGAGGATATTTGGTTGGTTTGCTGCCATGTGTCGCCGTTGTCGTCGGAATACATGACCGTCACCGTATTATTATTAAAAACAAAAATCCTTCCTTCTTTGCTGACGGCGAGATTTCCAACACTGCCGTCGAACACAGTTTCCCATGTTTCGCCATCATCTTGCGAACGAACCAATGTGGAAGGATAGACATCTGTATTTCTACAGAACAGGTCTCCTTGCGCATCAGCACCTAAAAAAACTCCAGGTATTTCGATAGGCTTCCAAAGGCTATGCGCCACATTGCCGCCGTTTGAAAGGCCTCCTACAATTAAGAAGAAATAACCGCTTTCTTCGCCTTCGGAACTGCGACAATAGGCATGTGTCACGACTTGCTCTTCAGGAAAATTGACCAAAGTGACCGCAACCTCAAGAAATCCACCCGCCGGGATTTCGTAAGGCAGGCTGTGCGAAGGCACCATTTCAAGATAGTTGGTGCCGTATTCGCGAATCTCATAAACAGTGATGCTTTGCAGGGCATTGGTGTTGTGCAGGTAGAAGGATTGCGTCAAAGGAGTGTTTTCATCGAAAGTAACCCCTTGCATAGGTATGTATTGCAGACCTTCGTCCCAGGCCTCCTCGTTGACCCTAACGATGACTTGCTTGTTACCAATCGAGGTTGTAATGTTGATATAAATGGTTTGATAGCCTTTATAACCTATGGAATTCAATTCCACTTCTATCTCTGTAGATTGATTGGGCTGCAAAATTTGGGGAAAAGTTGCGTAGACTATCAGCATATTGTTGTCGGGCTGAATATCAATGTCTGAAATTGTGACAGGATTGTCTGTCTGATTAATAAGGTGGATGGTCTGAGATTCATAATACGACTCAAAGGTCAGCGTTGTTGGCGAAATAACCAAATCGCCATGCTGCGAAGGATAAACGAAATAACAACTATTAATACTTGGATAGGAATTTTGCCATATCAAATCACCGTCCTCATAATAACAAAGGAGGTCAGTCGACCCTCCCACTAAAAAAAGTGATCCTGAATCAATTATCCCATAAAGGCTGCCAATACCTTCAATCCATACTTCCTGTTCACCATTACCAAAAGGATATTCCAACACGATTTGTTGTCTTGGTTCTTCATTAACGAGGATTTCTCCCTTTTCGACAACGACCATGCAACACTCATAAAACCCATAGTCACACATGCAAATGGTATCTCCAACTTCCATTGAGAAATCATATAAGAGATGTTCATCAGAAGTGGAAGGTCTACGAGAGAAGACTTGCCCATCCTCGGTTTCTCTGAGAAAGCCCCAGAGATTCCAACCTGTAAGGTCTTCGTTCCTTGTCGCATACATCACTTTGTACGGCACGCCATCCACCAGCGTATCACCTTCGATTTTATAAATGTCGGTATACCTGTGCGGCGGCTCCGGCGGATTCCAAGGATAGGAAAACAGCACATTCCATTGTTTTCCATCCTCGACGATAGGATGATAGTCTTGTGCTTTCATGGTCATCCCGCCCATCATCATCAGGGCAATCACTGCGATAAAACTAAGGTTTTTCATAGGTCTAATTATTTGATTGTTATTACTTTGTATTTCTAATTTTATTGCTTCGCAAGAAATCATTCAAAAATAAGTTGAAAATCTTTTGAAAATATATTTATTTGATTTTGAGTGATTTTATAATGATTTTTCTATGATTTCTCGGCCTTGGCCGATCCAATGTCCATCTTCATCTGTTTTATGCGGGTTTTGCGTTTGTAGTAAGAGTCAGTCTGCGTGTCCAACAGAATGGAAATCACTTGGTTGGAGAAGCCGTTTTTCGAGAGGCAGCAGATGCGCACATCCCACTTGCCGAGTTTTGGATAGAGTTGCAACAGCCGCTGCGAGAAGCCGTCGAAGACCAAGTCGGTGAGGCTGATGAAGTCGTTCCAGTCGTTGTCAGTCAGTTCGAAGTTGAGCGAGTCGTTGTTCACTTCTTCCGTGAGGGCTTGCGCGGTGGTCATAATCTTGTTTCGCGTCAAGATTTTCTGGATCGACATCAAATCTTTCGGTGGGAGGGATTGCTGGTAGCGGCGTAGTTCGTCGTTGGTGCGAATCAGGTTCTCCATGTCGCTCACCAACTCATGGATGCGGTTTTGGTCGCGCTCCACCTGCCGCCCAAAGTGCTCCATCTCCAACTTGTGGTCGCTGATTTTCTTCCTCACAATCAGGAGGATGACAAGCAAGGCAATCACCGCCAAGGCGATAATCAGATAGAGTTTCAGGTCGCGGGTGCGGTGCAGGCTCTCCAACTCGCTTTGCTGGGCTTTCAGCTCATATTCCGCCTTGATTCTTTGCATGGTCTCACTGGAGTGCTCCGCGTCAGCTTGCATCAAGTTGTCTGAAAAATGCGTGTGGTATTTCACCGCCTGCTGGTAGTCGCCTTCGCTGTAGGCGATGGCGTAAAGCGTCTGATAGACAGACATCTTCAGTCCCGCCCGCTCGCTGCGGAGGGCTTGATTCAAAAACGACTTTGCCTTGTCGTTTTCGCGCGTGTAATAATAAAGGATGCCCAAGGTCATGTGGGCGATATCGGTGTCGTTATCGCTGAGACCGATTTCCAAGGCCTGATTGACGCTCTCGATGCCTTTGGCGAAGTTGCCCGTCTCCATATAGTAATCGCGGCCCATCTCTAGATAGAGGTCAGCGAGCATGGCTTGGTCGTTGATGAAGGTGGCGACGCGGAAGGCCGAGTCGTAGTATTGCTTGGCTTGGGTGTATTGCTCCTGTGCCCTCACCGCCCGACCGCTGTTGCGGTAGGCATTCATCATGCCAGTGGAGTCGGCAGTCTGCTTAAAGCAGTTCAGTGCCTGCTGATGTTGCTTGAAGGCATCCTCGAAAAGGCCGTGTTTGAGGTACATCGCGCCGAGGTTGTCGCAGAGCTGGCCTTCCAATTGGATGGTTTCGGCAGTCTTATCGGAACGCTGCACGAGAGCCAGCCCTTGCAAGAACTTCTCGGCGGCTTCTTCGGAGCGGCGTTGCTCGCGCAGTTGTACGCCTTCATTATAGAGGGCTTGGGCTTGCTCAAGGCGCTTGGTTGGGCTGTCGCAGGAAGCCAGCGCGAGGACTGCGGTGATTAGGATGAGTGGTTTCAAGTGTGTTTTCATAGTCATTCTACTTTTTGACGCGGGACTACTAGCTTCACCCAAAACCGTCATTGCGGGCCTGACCCGCAATCTCTCGTGCGTAAGGAGTATGTCTTCGCGCTCGGGAGATGGCGGATGTTCCTCTGCCATGACGGTGTAAAGTGTAAGGGTAGTTTCCCCCGTCCTTTGTCCGTCATTGCAAAAATATAGCAAAAAAACATTTGTCAAGAGGTGAGAGGCTCTCCAAGGGGCCATGTCCCTACTTTTTTGGAATGTCCTTATCGGATTATTCTGTAAATCAACGAAATAATAACCGACCACAAAAGCCGATGTCCTTACTTTTTTATGCGAAAAAAGCCGTCCCATTATCGTTTGGGACGGCTTTTCGAGGTTTTTTTGGCAGCACTTCCTTATAGTTTGATGTCGTCGCCGTTGACGTTTTGGAAGTTGTACTGCAAAACATGGAATTCGGGCATCGACTGCACCGTGAATTTCTTGCCATATTTCTTCATCCATTTGCGGCGAATCGAAAACAGGCCATCTATGCAGAGGTAGGAATAGATGAAGGGATGCACCTGCAAGGTCAAATGATTCTCGTTTTGGTCGACCATGAGGTACTTGAGGTGGTTTTCGATTTCGTCGATGAAGAGGATGGCGGGGCGAATCTTGCCTTCGCCGGCGCACACAGGGCATTTCTCCTGCACCTGTACCTCCGTCTCGGGACGCACGCGCTGGCGTGTGATTTGGATGAGGCCAAACTTCGTTGGGGGAAGGATGGTGTGCTTGGCGCGGTCGTGCGACATGGCCTCGACCAAGGCGTCAAACAAATCCTTGCGGTGTTTGGCTTCGTGCATGTCGATGAAGTCGACAATGATGATGCCGCCCATGTCGCGCAGACGCAACTGGCGCGCGATTTCCTTGGCGGCTTCAATGTTGACTTGAAAAGCGTTGTCTTCCTGCGAATTCTCCTTGTTCACCCGATGGCCGCTGTTCACGTCAATGACATGCATGGCCTCGGTGTGCTCGATGACAAGGTAGACACCGTTTCTGATAGTGACGATCTTACCGAAAAAGCCTTTGATTTGCTTGGTAACATTGAAATAGTCAAAGATAGGTTCTTTGCCTTTGTAAAGTTGCACAATATCAACTTTTTGCGGTGCGAAAGTCTGGATGTTTTTCTGGATCTCTTCATAGAGTTTCTCATCGTTCACATGGATGTTGTTGAACGACTCGTTGAGCAAATCGCGCAGCATGACGCTGGTTTGGTCCATCTCGCTGACCATCCTGCCGAAGGTCGTCATCTTCTTCATCTCGATGATGCACTGTTCCCACTTGGAAATCAAGGAACGCAGGTCGGCATCGAGGTCGGCCACTTTCTTGCCTTCGGCGACAGTGCGAATGATGACGCCATAGTTGGCGGGCTTGATGCTCTGGATCAGACGGCGGAGACGGTTGCGTTCCTCGCTGCTGCGGATTTTTTGGGATACCGAAATGCGGTTGGAGAAGGGAACGAGGACAAGATAGCGGCCCGCAAAGGAGACCTCAGCGGTAATTCTCGGTCCTTTGGTGTGGATGGGCTCCTTGGCGATTTGTACGGGGAGCAGGTCGCCCACATTGAGCAAATCCCCAATCTTGCCGTTCTTGGGCAAGTCAGGCTCAAGCTTGAACTTGTCCATAGGCACATCATCGCCACCGACAACAGCTTTCTTGTACTTCATCAACGAATTGGCCTGCAGGCCGAGGTCGAGATAGTGCAGGAAAGCCTCCTTGGGATAGCCAACGTCCACAAAAGCGGCGTTGAGACCTGGCAGAATCTTCTTCACTCTGCCCAAGTAAACGTCACCAACCGCAAACTGGTTGTTGGTCTTTTCTCTGTGAAGTTCGACAAGTGCGTTGTCTTCCAGAAGAGCGATGTCAACCTCCGAAGCGTGCGAGTTGATGACCAAATCGCGCGTCACTGTCTTCACTTCCACTACAACCTCTTGTTGTTGTTCTTCAGACATAGTGTTTTACTTTGGGGTTAACGTTTTGATTGATAAAACAATAACACAACAATGGGATTAGCCAATGCTGTGTTATTGTCGTGTTTAGGCTCAAGAAGAGCTTATTTCTTCTTGTGTCTGTCCTTTCTCAAGCGTTTTTTGCGCTTGTGCGTCGACATCTTGTGTCTTTTGTGTTTCTTACCGTTTGGCATAGTATAAAGATTTTACAAGTTGTTTCTTATTTTACAGCGTTCATGAAGGTCTTAGCAGGCTTGAAGGCCGGAATCTTGTGGGCAGGGATGGTGATGGCGATGTTCTTGCCAATATTGCGGCCGGTCTTCTCAGCTCTTGTCTTGATGATGAAGCTGCCGAAGCCTCTCAGATAAACGTTCTCACCCTTTGCCATAGCGTTCTTCACAACTTCCATGAAGTTTTCCACAACATTCTGCACAGCACCTTTCTCAATGCCGGTCTTGCTTGCGATTTCAGCAACGATTTCTGCTTTTGTCATTTTTTCTCTTATTTAATGGTTAGTTATAATGTTTGTTGTAAATTTGCGGCAAAGGTACGAACATTTTCAATACGTAGGCCCTATTAATGCAATTTTTTTTCTTCTAATGAGTTATAAATAAAGAATTTCGCCTCAAAAATAATGACAAGCAACATACAAGACACCTTAATTAATTGGTATGCCGAAAACCACCGTGACCTCCCTTGGCGACATGAGCCTACACCCTATCAGGTATGGCTTTCAGAGGTCATTCTGCAGCAGACGCGCGTCAACCAAGGCATGGATTATTACCTGCGTTTTGTAGAGCGATGGTCCTCCGTGACCGACCTTGCAAAGGCATCGGAGGAAGAGGTGCTGAAGATGTGGCAAGGTCTCGGTTATTACTCACGTGCCCGCAATCTTCACAAGTGTGCAAGACAAGTCGTGGAACAATATGAAGGACAATTTCCCGCTGATTTCGAACAACTTAAACAGCTTCAAGGCATTGGCAGCTATACCGCAGCTGCCATCGCATCTATAGCTTTCAACTTGCCACACGCCGTGGTCGACGGCAATGTGTATCGCGTGCTCTCGCGTCTCTTCGACATCGACACACCTATTAATATTAGTGAAGGCCAAACCCTCTTCGCCCATCTTGCCGAGGAACTGCTGAACCGCAAACAACCTGGCCTCCACAACCAAGCCATGATGGAGTTTGGTGCCTTGCACTGCACACCCAAGAATCCCAACTGCCTGCTTTGCCCGCTGCAAGCCCAATGTTTGTCCCTCACCCATCAAACCGTGATGCAGCGCCCAGCGAAACTGCAAAAGGTCAAGGTCAGCACAAGATATTTCAACTATTTGGTTATCAGAATAAAAGACAATGTTTACCTGCACAAGCGCAGCGACAATGACATTTGGAAAAACCTCTATGATTTTCCCTGCATCGAAAGCGAAAAACCTATGACTGTGGAAGAGGTCATGGCCTCCGAGCAATTCGATCAACTCATTGGAAACAAGCCATTTACCATTACTAAGGTCTCCCCTGTCTTCACCCACAAGCTGACCCATCGTACCATCATCGCCCAATTCATCGAAATAAAACTTGAAAAAAAATTGTTGCGGATTGAAACAAAAGATTTATTTTTGACCCCCGAAATGGATTTGGGTACTTTCCCTATTCCTCGCTTAATTGATTTATACTTAAACACTTAAAAAAACTACATTATGGCAAGCTTGAACAAAGTCATCCTCATTGGCCGACTCGGGAAAGACCCTGAAGTTACCACATTCGAAAACGGCAACCGCAAAATTTCAGCCACATTGGCCACCTCAGAACGTTATCGCGACCGCGACAACAATTGGGTGGAGCAGACCGACTGGCACAACATCGTGGTATGGGGCAACCTCGCCAACGACATCGCTGATGGCCGCCGCAACTATGCCAAAGGCGACTTGATGTATGTGGAAGGCAAACTGCGCACCCGCCAATACACCGACCAGCAAGGCATTATGCGCTACGTCACCGAGGTCCATGCCGACAAGATGATGCAGATGGCACCCGCCCGTCCCGTACAGCAATCGTCGTATGGTCAACCTTACGCTCCCGCTCCCGAGCCTGCACCAGGTTATACTCCACAAGCACCCACCCAAGACGAGGGTAATGACCTGCCATTTTAACGGAATGATGCACTATGTCAAAATTATTCGTAATTTTGCAGCCTGAATTTTAAATCATAAGATTTTGGAAACACCAGACCCTGACCCTCTCATAGGACTTCTCACCGTTGTTTCAAACAACTTCTACAAAGGATTTTCCGAGCAACCTATAGGCGCCATCATTGGATTGGTGGTGCTTGCTTTGCTGCTCATCGCTTCTGCCTTAATCTCAAGCAGCGAAACGGCTTTTTTCTCGCTTCAGCCCGCTGACGTCGAAGACCTCGAATCGCGCAACGATGCCAAAAGCAAACTCGTGCTGAAGCTCCGCGAGAAACCCAAGACTCTGTTGGCCACCATCCTGATTGGCAACAACTTCGTGAATGTCACCATCACCTTGCTGTCGACCTATGTCATGGCGCTGCTGTTCGACATGGTGAACTATCCTGTGGCTGCTTTTCTCTTAGAAGCGGTGATTGTCACTTCCATGATTCTCATCGTGGGCGAAATCACGCCGAAAATCTATGCCGGCAAGCGTCCCGTCAAGATGGCCCGCTTCATGGCCAGACCACTGCGATTCCTCATTGGTCTTTTCAAACCTTTGAGCAAGTTATTGGTCAACTCCACCTCGTTCATGGACAAGCACTTGGAGAAAAAGAAAGGCGAAATCTCCATGGAAGACCTCTCCACTGCGGTCGACATCGCCACCGAAGAATCCACCCCGCTCGATGAGAAACAGATGCTGAAGGGCATCGCCTCATTCAGTGAGAAAGAGGTAAGCGGTGTGATGATTCCTCGTGTCGACATCATCGGCGTGGAAAAAGGCATGGAATTCACCGAGATGCTGGCTGTGGTCATCAAGAGCGGATTCTCAAGGATTCCCGTTTACGACGAGACCTTGGACCAAGTGGAAGGCATCCTTTACGTAAAAGACCTTCTCCCCTACCTTGATGCCCAATCCTACGAATGGCAGAAGCTCCTTCGTCCTGCCTTCTTCGTGCCCGAGAACCGAAAAATCAACGATTTGTTCCAAGACTTCCGCGAAAAAAAGATACACATCGCCATCGTTGTAGATGAATATGGCGGCACTTCGGGTTTGATTACCATGGAAGACGTGATTGAGGAAATCGTGGGCGAGATCAACGATGAGTTTGACGAAGCCAACGTGGAGGAACACTATACCCAACTTGAAGACGGTTCCTATCTCTTTAAGGCCCAGACTAGTATTGTCGATTTCTGCAAGGTGTTCGGCGTGGATGAAAACTACTTCGAACCTATGCAAGGCGAAGCCGACACCTTGGCTGGACTCATCCTCGAAATCGAAGGTCGCATCCCTGAAATCGGGTTCAAGTTCAACTTTGAGAAATTCCACATGGAGATCACCGATGCCGACACCAAGCGCATCAAGGAAGTAAAGGTTATTTTTGATGAAGATTAAACTGGTGCTTCGACAAGCTCAGCAACAGCAACCTAAGGTCCCTGAGCTTGTCGAAGGGCCGACCAAATAGAACAAATATGAAAATCAGCAAGTTCATAGTTCCTCTGGTAACCATGGTTTTAGCTTGTTTTATCGTTTCTTGCGATGACGAGACATCCTACCTGCCCAAGCCGCGCGGCTATTTCCGCATCGACCTGCCAGAAAAGTCATATAGCCACGTCGACACCATCGAGCGCTACAGCTTCGACTGTCCCAACTACGCCCATTTAACTTACGACCGCTACTCGCCTGATGAGAAAAACTGGATCAACATCGAGATGCCGCAATTCAAAGGCTCCATCCATCTGACACACAAACCCGTGAATGGCAACTTGGGCGAGTATTTGGAGGATGTCCACACTATGGTAACCAAGCACCTGCAAAAGGCCAACGGCGTGCGCGACAGCTTGATTGCCAACGAAGAGCACCAAGTCTACGGCCTGTTCATCGAGATGGACGGCAAGGGCGTGGCCACCCCGATGCAGTTCTACCTTACTGACAGCACGAAGAACTTCGTACGAGGGGCTCTCTACTTCAACTTCCAGCCCGACAACGACTCTATGCAGCCCGTCATTAACTTCATTCGCGAGGACATCGACCACATGATCAACACATTTGAGTGGAAATAAAACCTACAAATTTGCATTTTTTGCAAGTTTTGTTCTCCCTTTTTCAACAAAAAACCTTATTTTCGCGGCGCGAAATCAATTTTTGCGCCGATGTAAACAGAGTATTCACTTTAAAGAAAGGGGGAAAGGCCTATGATTAACAGCCTGAAAATCGGGAACTTGACTTGGCGTCATCTCAACAACCCAACGGAAGAAGACTTTGAATTCCTGAAAGACCGATTTCATTTCCACCCTTTGGACATCGAAGACTGCAAATCGGTGAACCAACGCCCGAAAATCGATATCTACGACGATTATTATTTCCTTATCCTTCATTTCCCCAACTTCGACCGTCAGAACAAGTTCGTGAAAATCAAGGAGGTAAAGATTTTCTGGGGCAAAGATTACATTATCTCCATAGAGAAGAACCCTTGGGGCGTTTCGCAACTCTTCGAAGAATATGAGGAGCGCATCCAAAACGGCGAGGAGATGAGTTTCCGCAACTCCGACATCCTGCTCTACCGCATCCTCGAGAAACTGATGACCGAATCGGTGTATCTGCTGCGCAAGGTCGGCTTGGACGTTGAGTTGATCAACCGCGAACTGTTGCAGGAAAAACAGGTGAAAATCATCGAACGCATCAGCGTGACGCGCAAGAACCTCATCTTGATCAACACCATCTTCAAGCCGCAGCTGCGACTCTTCCACCTCTTTGAGACAGGAAAGGTGACTGGCTTCACCGATGATGTGGAGTACATGGAAGACTACTGGGGCAATATCCTCGACTACCTGCAAAAGCTGTGGGATATGACCGAGGACTACGAAGAACTGATCGAAGGCCTCTCCATGACCTTCGACTCGATGCAGACCAACAAGACCAACGAGACAATGAAAATCCTGACCTTGGTGTCGACCATCATCCTGCCTTTGACCTTCATCACAGGTCTTTACGGCATGAACGTTTCACTGCCCTTACAAGAATACGCATGGGCATTTTGGGCCATTATGGGATTTATGGCGCTGGTTGCCGTAGGATTCTATATCTATTTCAGGCACAAGAAAATGATGTGATGTTATGTAGAGACGTACGGCCGTACGTCTCCACACAACATATCATTTTACCAATAATTTCTCGTATTTCACCACAGCGCCATTGCGCATCAATTTCACCATATAGCAGCCCTTGGCGAAACCATTGGGCAGCGTCACAGCGAAATCCTGCACGGCATTTCCCGAAGCCTTGAGCAACGTGCGGCCACACATGTCGCAAATGGCAATGGCATCAAATGCATTGCAGTTACCGCTTAAATGCAACGTCTGGCCTGACTCAACAGGGTTGGGGAAAAGATAAACATTCTCATTCCTTTCCTCGACATCAGTCCAATTCGGATCCCAAATCATACGGGCATATTCCGGATGGTCGACAAAGGGATTGCGATTATGCTGGTAGTCGTTGTAGATAGCATTGTTACGGTCGATTTCCTTCTGACTGACAGGGTCTTGCTCGCTCCAACGAAGCAGTAACTGTATGGCCCAAGGCTTGATTTCCGATTTGGCAGTCATATCACTCGAACCCCAACTGCCATCCTCAGTATAGTAGCGTACACTCATATACATGAGGGCACGGGCAAAGTCGCCTTTATACTCATCGATGGGCTCGAAGACTGTCCCCGAAAAGCCCGGGGTCTTGCAAGTGCCCAACTTCGATCCATTGCGCGAAGTCCATGAAGCTGAACCCACCTCGCCGTATGCATAGTTGTTGCGGCGACCGTTCACATAGCCATCGGTTGGAAAGATATGGTGCAAGTCGGTACGCGGTGTCGTCTGCTCGTTGAACCAACTCTGAGGCCAAGAGTGCTCGCGGTTGTAGCAAGAACCTTCGTTGGTGTAGTTACCACATTGATCCTCGCCAAGATAATAGATGTATGGAGGTGTACCATTGGGATTGTCGGAATACATATCCCACACAATGCCATTGCCTTTGTTGTCGGTACTCCAGAAAGCATTCCACAATTGGGCATAAGAGATAGATGTGTGTCCCTTGATAATATTGTGCAAGGCCGACTTAAGTTGGTTGCCCGTCAGTCCATTGGCGGAGTTGTAATAGTTGGTTGGTGGCTGAGCCACAGCGCATACGGCCAGACAAAGTGCGAAGACAAAAACAAGCAAACGTTTCATTTTTATTCAGATTAGATCAGTAAAAAGGTATAATAATGCGATCACTACCATGAACACCGAAGTCGCAAATTCGATGAAACTCATCTTCTTCATCACGCCAGGGCCAAAGGTGATGCGCACGGTAATAAGAGCCCACAAAAAGCCTGCCACGACAACGGCCAAGAAGAACCAGTTGCCCAACGGCAAGACAGGTATGAAGAAAGGTCCAGTCAACGACATTAGGAAAACATCAAATGCTGCCATGACAGAGAGCAGGATGAAGTCCCAATCACTCCTAACTGTATAGAGCATCTTGCCTTTCAGCACCCTCATGGAGTCGACAAATATCTTGACAGCCACCACAATCATCATCATAAAAACCAAATAGGGAGCGAACTCGTCAACGAAAAGGTGACTCATTAGCTTGCCGAGATAATAGCCCGCCACGGCCATCACGCCTTGACTGAGACCAAATATCAAGGGGATCAAATACCTCTTCACAGGTTTGTCGTCGGCATTGACCAAACCCACCGCTCGCGTGACTACCGGAGAGGTCAGGCAGAGAACAAATATGATATTGATGATAATTGAAATGGTGTTCATTCTTAAACAGTTATAAACCAATCTGATATAAATCAGTTTTCAACAAATCATAGAAGGATTGCAACAGCAAAGTTTTATTCGGATTGGTCTTTTTGAAATAAATCGAAATATACAATCGATAATCCTCCAATGGAGCAGAAGCATCATATTTTAGAATAGAATCGTCCGCGTGTTTTTCAAACCATCGGTCAAATAGTTTTCGCCTTTTTTCTTCCTTTCCGTCAACGCTGTCACATACCATAATCATAGCATTCTCTTCTTTTTCAAAGAAACGCCTCAAAATTTCCACTATTGTTGCAGAAATTCTATTGTCAACTAGATGTTTTTTTGTGGTTTCTGGCTCGAAACTAAAAGAATAGGTGTCGGGAAACTGGGGATAATAGGCAGATATATCAGCAAAATAGGCTCTATACTTAATGCCGTCTTTGTTGACAAAAAAGTAAGTCAGTCCTTCTTGAACCAAATCATAAGGGAGTTGCGAGTTTAATTCCATGCTCTTCTGCTGTTTTATTCACATCACCTCCGTTTTGAATACACTCCCTCATTGCCTCTTTGTCTTCCAGCAATTTGATGAAGAAATTCTTGTTTTCTGTCTTTTTCATTTCCTTAATCATTTTATTTTGTGGCAAAAATACACATAATTTCCATATATGACAGGTTTTTCCAAAAAATTCGGGGATACCTAACCAATAGGCATCCCCGAAAAAGCTTGTCATATAGACTGTTTCCACCACACGTTGACCGTCGCAGGCTCAGCCTTGCAATGCGTGAAGCATTTACATTATCCCAAACGCTTGAATTGGCAGGTGAAGTGGCGCATCAGCTCGGCTTCCCAAGTGATTTCGAGACCGCGCTTGATGCTGTCGCGACGGTCGTACACATTCTTCAATGCAGCAGCAATCACGTCCATGTGGTTATTGGTGTAAACACGGCGTGGGATGCATAGACGCACAAAGTCGTTGCCACCGAAACGGTTCTGACGGGTGACCGGGTCGCGGTCAGCCAAAACATAACCGATTTCGCAGGCACGGATGCCAGCTTCAAGATAGAGTTCGCAAGTCAGCGTTTGGGCCGGGAACTCTTCCTTAGGAATCTGAGTCAACACCTTGTCGGCATCAACGAAGATGGCGTGACCACCAGCAGGACGCTGGTAAGGAATGCCGTACTCATCGAGCTTAGCAGCGAGGTAGTGGACTTGCTTAATGCGGGTCTCGACCATGTCGAATTCAATGTTTTCCTTCAAACCGACAGCCAGAGCGTCCATATCGCGGCCGTTCATACCGCCATAGGTCAAGAAGCCCTCAAAGGGGATGCAGAACAACTTGGCACCTTCGTACCAATCTTTCTTGTTGGTAGCGATAAAGCCGCCCATGTTGACGAGACCGTCCTTCTTGGCAGACATCGTCATTGAATCGGCATAGCTGAACATTTCAAGAGCAATCTCGCGGAGAGTCTTGTTCTCATAACCCTTCTCACGGGTCTTGATGAAGTAGGCGTTCTCAATGAAACGGGCGCTGTCGATGTTGACCGGCACACCATATTTGTGGCAGAGTTCACAGGTTTCGCGGATGTTCTGCATGCTTACAGGCTGACCGCCAACGGTGTTGTTCGTCACGGTGAGAACCATAAACGGCACATTGCCCTTGTTCTCTTTCAGCACTTTCTCAAGCTTCTCGAGGCTGACATTGCCCTTGAAGGGGACTTCAAGTTGTGTATCGTAGGCCTCAGGCACGGTGACATCGATGGCGAAAGCCTTACGGCTCTCAATGTGACCCTTAGTAGTATCGAAGTGGGCATTGCCAGGCACAACCATACCAGGCTTCACGAGGTAGCTGAACAGCACATTCTCGGCTGCACGGCCTTGGTGGGTGGGGATGACATACTCGAAACCAGTGAGTTCGGTGATGGTGTCCTTCATGTGGTAGAACGAGCGGGCGCCGCCGTAGCTCTCATCGCCCTGCATCATAGCGGCCCACTGACGGTCACTCATGGCGCCAGTACCGCTATCGGTCAGCAAGTCGATGTAGACATAGTCGCTCTTCAGCATAAATACATTCTGGTGGGCTTCGTTGAGCCACTTCTCGCGTTGTTCGCGGGTGGATTTCTTAATGGGTTCAACCATCTTGATTTTCCACGCTTCTGCAAATGGTCTTCTTCCTAAAGAAAGGAAGTTTCAGAACCTATCGCGTTCCTTGATGTTCAGGTAAACCATATTACCAAAGAGGTGGGGCATATCAATAATAAGGTGCTTTCAAAAACGGTTCAAAGATACGAAGTTTTTTTGGTATCGCAAGCAGTTTCAGTAAGTTTTTTCCTATTTTTGCTCCAAATTTAAACTGTATGAAAAAACTACTTCTCACTCTCCTTGTCTGCCTTATGACAACATCTGCTTTTGCGGGGAGCATCCTAATCGAAGGCTTTGAATACGGCAACCATGATTTCGAGTCTCCCATCGGTTGGATTTGCGATGACAACTCGTGGCTTTGTGGCTATCTCGAAAAAGACCACAACCGCGCCCCACACACGGGCAACTGGTACGTCTTCACCGACGATGATGAAGCCTGGATGTTCATGCCCATGTACCTGATACCGACCATGCGTTATCGTTTCAGCACCTGGGCCATCACCGACGGTCAATACAATCTTTCATTATGGGCTGGCTCTGCTCCCAATCCCGAGTCGATGAATCATCATTTCCACTCCAAAGCCATCAGCAGCCAACAATATATGAAGGTTTCCGCCTATGTTGAAGAGATACCAGAAGGTTGTGAATACATTGGCATCTGCGCCACCAAACTTCAAGGTGGCAGTTTCCTTACCATCGATGACATCGAGGTCGATATGGTGGAACAATACACCTTTGAAGCCCAAGCCATTACGGGCGACACTGCCATGTATCCTGGCACGCAAGCTGTCTTCCGCTTCCTCATCCACAACATAGGCTATGACCCAGTTGATGTCACCGTACACCCTTCAAACGAGTATTTCACCGATTTCAGTTTCTACTCGAACGGCGTCAGTGCCACCACCTTCCCCACCCAGCCCGATGAAACCGTGAGGGTGACCGTCTACGCCACATTGCGTCCCGAAATTGAACCAGGCACAGTGGCTTGGTTGGACATCAATATGACCATCCCATGCAATTGCAATACGGCCATGGTCACATTTTGGGTGACACCTTTGGATATCACGCACCTTGAAGATAACAACACATCGGTAATCAACGTATTCCCGAATCCCACCACGGACTATGTGACCATCGAAGCGGAAGATCTACAGGAAGTGGCTCTGTTGGACATGACAGGAAAAACCCTCAGCAGCATGGCTACCAAGGGCAATTCCATTCGTCTTGACGTCAGTGGTCTGAAAGCCGGCGTTTACTTCATTTCCGCCAAAACATGCTCCACTTCTTCCTTCGTAAAGTCGATCTTGAAGATGTGATTGGGCTTCAAATGGTAGAGTCCATGCTCAGTGTGGAAGCGCTTCTCGCCGCCACCCGTAATGTTGAGCATAATCACCTCATCCGCTTTTACTAGGCCCTTTTCTACCGCCTGCTGCAATGAGGCAGTGGCTACGGCTGCGGCATGGTAGATGTCGATGCCCTCGGTTTCCTCAAACAAGGCCTTTGCGGCATTGGCTTCATCGTTGCTGACCGCAAGAATGTCGCCATTAGTGTCTTTCAATGCATCATATAGGCCACCAGCGAGGCTATAAGGCGGTTTGCGGTTGGAAAGCACGGGGGCACAGATTTCGGCTGCGTCTTTGCGGGCTTGATCGGCATCGTAAGGAAGCATGGCGCGTGAATCAGCGCGCCAAGCGTCATACATCGGCACAAAAGGTTTGTTCTGCGACACAATTAATCGGGCTTTATTCGATCCAAAACGACCATCACCGATGAAACGCAAATTGGCTTCCCATGCAGCAATGGCACCTGTACCGCTACCCACGGCTTGGAAATAGAAGTCAGGCGTACGACCGATGAAAGTTGTGGCCGACATCATCGTGGTGCTCATGCCATCGCGGCGAGCAATGTTCTTGGCACCGCCTTCAGCCAAATAGCCTTCCATTTCACATACCACATTCGAAAGATTGATGGCATCAAAATAATCGCTGCCCGACTCAGTGGTGATGAGTTTTACGCAATCATTCAGCGGCTTGTCAAACCATAAAGCTTTGATATTGTCTTGCGGCACACAAAGCAAGAGCTTGATGCCGTTGTCGGAACACACCTTGGCAAAAGCTCGGGCGGTATTGCCAGCAGACGCCACTACCAACACCTTGTCTTTCAGTTCTTCACCCAAACGAGCACATACCGAATAGGCCTCCATTTCCTTGAAGGAGCAGGTGGTCATGCGGGCATTGCGCTCAGGCCACCAACCATTAAAAGTGATATATAGATTATTCAAACCCAAACGCTTGGCTAAGCCTTCGCTTTTATAAGTGATAGGCTCTGACGGATTTTTTAGCATTGTTTTGATAGGAAGCCAATCTGCGTAACGGTACAAACCCAAGCAGGCACCTTCCTTCACTTCAAGCTGCTTTTTCTCATAGACAGGGCGCACCATACTCGGCTTGTCGCATTGCTTGTCATCCAAAGTCCAACCCTGGTCATCGAAGACACGACCTGTAGCCACTGTCTGTAGCTGATATTTTGTAGGAGTGAAAATCATTGTCTTTCTATTTTTGCTTTTCAAGCTGCAAAGATAGAAAAAAGTAAAAATATAGATAGTAAATATCTTTACTAAATATCAGAGTCCTATAATACTTTAATCCAACTTGTCCATTTGCTTAAACATCAGCAGGAAACGGGAGGCATCATCGCCAGTTTGTGCTTTGAAGGTATAGGAAGGTGAGGCAAGTAGGTCAACTTCGGAGCCAGTTTGCTTGTCCAAAAGGTGGAGATAATCCAAACGAAGGCTTTGGGCTTCCATTTTTAATGTATATTCCCCATCATGCTTGACCTCATAATTGAGCTCTACAATGGAATTATGATCAAGGACAAGCATCACGTATGATTGCTGGTTGCGGGTAAAATAGAGTGAAAAAGAGCTGATTTTCGAGTCCATTAGAGGCATGCTGACTCCTTCATCCATTTTGATGCAAGCCTTCTCATTACCTACACTGAAACAAAGATAGGCATCATTTGTTTCAGCTTTTTGCCCGACTTGTGGATTGAGCGTCACCGTTTGCCCTTCTGCATTGGCTTTGACCAAAAAACCACGACCTACAGGTACGACATTACTTGTGGTATATATCCAATTCTCACTATCGTCGAGATAATAGTAGCCATCGGAAACATGCTCCGTTTTCGAGAAGGTGATTTCATGTGTGGTTGGATTACCCAACAAGTTGAAGCCCTTCAAATTGGTATGGCTACCCTCATAATCCAGGCTGACAGTTTGGCTAAAATCCCCACTATTGAGTGTGCCCCTCATACGCAATGTAACGGTAGGATTGTGGGCGTAGAGATAGCCATTTCCGGCACTCAACGAGAAGTTGCCTGCCTTGTAGTTGATCCATTCAGCTTCACCATAGGAATAAAGGTCATAATCTGCAGTAGTCAACTCCGTTGCTGGATTATACGAGGCAAATGGAACTGCAATCGTGTACCAGCCACTATTTTCATTATACTCGCTAATGTATTTCTTGACAGTGGCCTGTACGCCCCCATTATGATGAACCAGTTGGCCTCCATCTTCGATGACCAATTGACCGGCATCATTACAAGCAGCCGTTCCCGTAACAGTAAGCGTAGCTCCATTGTGAACGGTGTGTTTGTCGAAGTAGAACAAGTTGGCGATGGTTTCGCTTTCGGTATGATCGAATTCTTCGCTGCGAATGAAAAGGCAAACATCCTGCTGTCCTGAGGCATAGCAACTGAAAATAGGATTGCCACCGTTGGGATTATAACGAATGATGTTGCGTGTGTTGGCTCCATTAGCTTTAATCGTGGCAGTGCCATTTGAGGCAACATTGATTGTCCATTGCCCATTGGCATCATTGTTAGCTTGGGTTTTCAGTTGATTAGCGGAGCTACTGGCAGCATAAAGGTAGCCACCTGTAGTATTCCATTGGGAATCAAAGAAAGTCCATGCACCGCTTTGTCCTCCTAGGGTCAATTCACAAACATTATCGCCGATACCTGCAATGACATTGTTGCTGATGGTCACCGACGCCGCCGAACGATTGTTGTTGTTTTGGGTGGTTCCCAAGGCTTTGCCCGCTGAGGTGTTCACAATGAGATACGTCCTTCCTGCAACTAGTTGGTCGGCTGAGGTTACGAGATAATACTTTTGTTCAAAAGGCATTCCCACATAGACAAACACTGCGCCCACCGTAACATTACTAGCAGGCATCTCAAATTGGTTTTCCGTTACGGTGACAGCATTGCCCTGTGCATCAGTGACAATCCAATGGTCAAGTTCGTAAGTTGCAGTTGGCGTAGCCGTCAAGGTGATGGTGGTCTCCTCAATGGCCTCCGTGAGACTAGCACTGATGCTGCCATTTTCAACTGGAGCAAGCGTAATGGTGTACAGTTGTTCCCATTGTGCATAAAGGGTCAAGTCGTCGAGCAAGGTGACAGTGGCTCCGTCAGCATAATAGTTGCCAGTGCCGTCAATAGCTGTGTTCCAACCTTCAAAAACGAAGCCTTCTCGCGTGAAGGCATTGTTCTGCAATGCCGTAGGCTCAAATTCGTTTACGATTTGGTCGTTCATCGTTCCAGAGCCGCCATTGGAGTTGAAATGGATGCTGTGGGTTTGTGTGGCATGTACCCGTTTATAAAGTTGAACAGGTTGCTGGTTGGTGTAAGTACTTGATTGGAAATAACGGAAACGATTCTGTCCTGAATTATTATTGAACCGCATCACAGAAGTATTTGAGACTATTTTCACACTATTAGATTCATAAGATAGCGTGTTCAATGTAGGACTGGTGCCAAAATTGATTTTGTTACTACCTGAATTTCCATAAATATATTTTCCATTATTAGTGCCACCATTTATTTTTATGGAATATCCACCTGACATTGGGGCTATGGTAACAAAGACAACACCATCATCTGCAATGGTGTTGTTTGAAATCGTTTTCGAGACATAACTATTCACGGCATCAACCCCCGTCCAAACATAGCCTGTAGTAGTACTTTGTTCATAGACCAAAATGTATTCCCCGCTCCAATCCGTAGGCGCAGAGGTCACTTTCACAAAATCACCATTGGCACTGCCTTGCACGAAGGTAGCCATCACGGTCACGTTGAAAGCAGGCATGACAAATCTGTTGTCGCTAACATTGACCGTGGTGTTCATGTCGCCTGTCTTGAAGACATACCATGAATAGAGACTGTAGCCATTGTTGGGCGTGGCTGTCAAAGTAATGGTCATGCCCGACCTCGCACTCGTTTCAGAAGCTGTTATCGTGCCATGACTAACATTGCCCAAAGTGATGTCATAATAGTTGTTATTCTCCACAAAGGTCGCACTGACCGTGACGGCATAGCCAGGCATGGTGAAAGTGCCGTTGCTGCTCACCGTGACCGTAGTGTTGGGACTGCCCGTTTTGTACACGTTATAGGCGCCAACCATATATCCCGGATCAGGCGTGGCGGTAATGGACACCGTACTCCCTTCAATAGCGCTCTCAGGTGCCGACACGCTGCCGTGTGACAGCCCAGTAACGCAGGTAATATTATAAGATACACCACCTTGCCAGTTCGGATCCCAAATCATGCGGGCATACTCCGGATGGTCAATGAAAGGATTGCGGTTGTTCTGATAGCCATAAACAGCGTTGTTACGAGCAATTTCCTTGTCACTCACAGGGTCTTCATCGCTCCAACGCAGCAACATAGTCATGGCCCAAGGCAGAATTTCTGACTTGTTGGTCATGCCACTCGTACCCCAATCGCTATCCTCGCTGTAATACCGCACACTCATGTAGAAATAACCACGGGCAATGTCACCTTTGTACTCATCTATAGGTTCAAACACTCGACCTGTATAGCCTGAAGTAACGCAAGGCCCCAACTTGGAACCATTGCCCGAAGTATAAATTGGACGGTTCACCTCACCGTATGGATAGTTGCTGCGTTGCCCATTGACAAAGCCATCGGTAGGATACACATGGAAGAGGTCGCTGCGGGGCGTCGTGCTCTCGTTGAACCAACTCTGCGGCCAAGTATGCTCTCGGTTCCAGCAGTCGCCTTCTAGTTCGTATTCGCCACATATTCCAGTACTCGGACTGTACTCGATATTAGAATAGATGTCCCAAATCTTGCCGTTGGGCTTACAATCGGTGTAGGCAAAGGCATTGAGCAAACCATTATAGCTGACCACATGGTGGCCTTTGATGATATTGTGCAGAGCAATTTTCAATTCATCGCCAGTTTTACCATTGGCGTTGTTATAATAACCATTTGGGATTTGCGCCCATAAGCCAAAGTTCGCCAAAACAAGCAAAACAAGGGTTGAAAATGTTTTCTTCATGATAATAGCCTATTTTCAAATTGTAGGCAAAGATATGGATTATTTTGGATTCATAGTCCTCATAAGCAAAAAAAGGGCGGCAACTCAAGTTGCCGCCCTTCCTATTGACAGATGAAAACAATCAGTTCTCCAAGACACTGCCTTTCAGTGTCGTGTAGTTGATACGGAAGGCACCCACCTTACGGAGTTCCTGCTTCACGTCGGTGACGACACCCATACGGGTATCCTTGTGCACCTTCAGAGCGGTGGTCAGCAAGGGGATGTCTGCAGGGTTACGCGAGTCACGCTCCTTCTGAATCCAGTCGGCAATGTCGGCGGGAGTGGCGAAGGAATCATCCAATTGGATACGTGATTCGGTACCGAGTTTGCTGTCGCGCGGGGCACCGATGTAGATGGAGCTCACCAAAGCCTTATGCTCGAGTTTCTGGATCTCGGTAGCTTTTGGCAGGGGTGATGCCTTCACCTTCAGTTCGACGTCACGCATCGTAGTCGTGATCATGAAGAAGAATATCAACATGTAAACGATGTCAGGCAACGAAGAGGTGCTCACTTGCGGCACTTCCTTCTTTCCTTCTTTTCTGAATTTTGCCATATCTCTATCCTCCTTTACTTTTTGTAGTCAACGGGTTCGGCCTCACTGACACGCACAGGCACAGCCTCGTTGAGAGCCTTGGTTTGATCTTCAGTGAGTTGGTCGAGCGACTTATGCCAAGTCCTCTTGGCCAGTTCATCCTTCATTTCATTGAAGGCGCGTGCCAACTCATTTTGCACACTGATATACATAGCATACGAGGTGCCGCGGTCATTCTGAAGTGAGATGACACCCTTCGATGTGAGGATTTCACCAATGCCTTCACCGAAGGTCTTGGTTTCCACTTCAGGAGCGGTTTCGTCGCTTGGACGCGGGGTCATAAAGCGTTTGGCTTCGTCCTTCAGCTGGGAAATATCCATCGGACGGCCATTCACCAACAACTTGTCGCTCTTGTTTACCATTACATTCATCACGTTCCTTTCCTTGACCTTGACGTCATCGACGTTTTGCTCGACAGGAGGAGGCAGACGACGGGTGATACCGTAGTCCACGTCCATCGAAGTTGTCATCAGGAAGAAACACAACAGCAAGAATGCTATGTCAGCCTGCGAACTCGAATTGATTTCTGGAACTTTTCTTGCCATGATGAAATGTTTTACTTTTTAACTGCCTTGTAGATGACGGAGAACAAGATTGAAAGAAGGGCAACACCCAGCGTGATATAGAAGAAATTGAGGCCGAGTTCGACCATTCCGTGCGTCTTGCCCGAGTATGTGATTTCTCCGGCAGGGTATGGTACTCCGAAAGAGGCTTTCGACATAAGATAAGCTACAACTGCAATAATAGCGAATGCAATGACGGCAATCAATAGTGTCTTTCCGTTGACGCCTTTGACGGCGGCAGTGAAGATGACTGAAATCAATGCAATGACAATACCAAGTATGATCAAGATGTAGCCCCAATTCAGGAATAAATCTGCGCGAGGCGTGGGATTACCGAGTTCGAATTCCGGCTTGATCGTACCTACAACGAGGTAGAACATCACCGCAATAGCAACAGTAACCAAAGCCAAGGCCAGAAATACCCACTTTGAAATATTAAGCTTACTGTTCATGATTGATACTTGTTTTATTTATTGTTGTACTTAGCGAGGATGTCCATGAAGGAGATGGAAGCGTCTTCCATGTCGTTCACGATGCTTTCGATTTTAGCAGCGATAAAGTTGAAGAAAATCTGAAGGATGATAGCGGCGATAAGACCGAACACGGTGGTCAACAGAGCGACCTTCATACCAGAGGCCACAATCTGCGGGCTCATGTCACCAGCGGCGGCGATGTCGTCGAAGGCCTGGATCATACCGATAACAGTACCCATGAAACCGAACATAGGAGCCAAGCTGATGGATAGCTTTTTCGACTTCATCGAGTGACTGACCATCTTGATAACGGATGAGACCTTGAGTGAAGATGCTGGCCACAGGGCCGCGGGTGTTCTTGCAGAGGTTCTTGGCACCCTCAACGTCGCCACTCTTCATCTTGGCTTCGATACCAGCCAAAAGCTTCTTCGAATTGGCAGTAGCTAAGGTCAGATAAATGATTCTTTCAATGGAAATTGCCATACCGATCAACAGGATGATCAACACGATACCCATGAAGGCAGGACCACCATCGATGAATTGCTTCTTGATGGATTCGCGGAAAGTCGCAGGAGCGGCCTCTTGAGTTTGCACCGGGGCAACTTCTTGAACGGTCTCCACGGGAGCGGGGGTTTGTTCTGGAGCAACGGTCTGTTCCGTCTGCTCAGTTTGCGCTTGCTCATCTTGAGCAACAACGAGATTGCTGAAACCAAAAGTCATAATGCCAGCAACCATGAGGAAAGCAATTAATTTTTTCATAGTTTAGCTTGAATGTTTTAATTATTACTGTTATGAATTACTTTGTTCTGATTAAACTATCAAATCTTTCCGCGGAGAGAGCGGGATTCGAACCCGCGGTACCCTTTTGGAGTACACACACTTTCCAGGCGTGCTCCTTAAACCACTCGGACATCTCTCCAGTGCTTTCCAAACCCCTCTACCCAATCTGAAATCGTTGCCAAAAGTACACAATTTTTCATTTGGCAAACAAAAATATTTGATTTTTTATTGCAACAAATTTTCAAATGCTTGACTTATAGGTTCAAACGGTCATCTCGCCACGGATGGAAATCTGCAGTATTTCGAGGATTCTCTCCTTGGGGAGGCCTGTTCCAAGGAGATACATGAGTTTGGCGACGGCGGCTTCGGTAGTCATGTCATAGCCGCTGATGACGCCGATACGGGCCATGTCGAGGCTGGTTTCATAACGTCCCATCTCCACCGAACCTGCCTTACACTGCGTAATGTTGAGGATGATGAGCCCACTGTCGATAGCCTGCTTGAGCGCGTCAAGAAACCACGATGCCGTGGTGGCGTTGCCCGATCCGAAAGTCTCAAGCACCAGTGCCTTCAAACCAGGAGTCTTCAGGACATGGCAAACATAAGCTTCAGAAATGCCAGGGAAGAGCTTCAAGATGCCGATGTGACGGTCCATAGAAGTATGCACCTTCAGTTTCTTGAAGTTGGGCTTCAGAATGCGCTCCTTATTATATTTTATATGTATGCCCACATCGGCAAGGTTGGGATAATTCGATGAGATGAAAGCGTTGAAGTTCTCCGCGTTGAACTTGGTGGCGCGGTTACCGCGCAGCAACTGGTTCTGGAAGAAGATGCTCACCTCAGGAACATACGGTGTGTCATCGTCTTTGGCGGCGGCAATTTCGACGGCAGCCAAGAAGTTCTCGCGACCATCGCTACGCACCATGCCCATAGGCAGTTGCGAGCCGGTCAGCACGACGGGTTTGTTGAGGTTTTCCAACATGAAGCTCAAGGCCGAGGCGGTGTAAGCCATCGTATCAGAACCGTGAAGCACCACAAAGCCGTCATAATGCTCATACGACTCCCCTATCTTCGTGGCCAAACGAATCCAAAAGTCGGGCGACATGTTCGATGAGTCAATGAGCGGGTCGAAGCTATAAAAGTCAATCTGATAGCCAAAGTTCTTCAACACCGGCAGATGGGTATAAATGTTATCGAAATCGAATGGCACCAAAGCACCCGTCTTGGGGTCCTGCATCATGCCGATAGTGCCGCCGGTATAGAGCACCAATATGGATATTTCTTCGTTGCTTTGCATGGTATGCACATTTTTTGCGGGCGCAAAGGTAAGGCTTTTTTTCGCTTGCGCCACAAATTTTTAACTCCTTTGAATCAAAGATTTCATTACCTTTGCATCATGAAAGTCATCGCCCGCATCCACACCGACTTCCCGACCAAGTTCGGCATTCCGCGCCAGAGCGGCATCATCGCCTCACTGCAAGGCCGCATCATATTTGAACCTGAATACCGCAACCCGGAAGCAGTGCGCGGCTTGGAGGCATTCTCACACATCTGGCTTTTGTGGGAGTTTTCGGAGTGCCTGCGCGACTCGTGGTCACCTACCGTGCGTCCACCCCGCTTGGGCGGCAATGTGCGCAAAGGCGTGTTTGCCACCCGCTCACCTTTCAGGCCTAACCCCATCGGTCTTTCTTCGGTACGGTTGGAAAAAGTGGAAATCGACCCCAAACTCGGGCCCGTGCTCTACGTTTCAGGAGCGGACCTCATGGATGGCACGCCCATCTACGACATCAAGCCCTACATTGCCTACACCGACAGCCATCCCGATGCCGTCAGCGGCTTCGCCTCAACGCCAGCGGAATACCTTTTGGAGGTCGACATCCCCGAAAACTTGTTGCAGAAAGTACCTGAAAACCAACGTGAGAGCCTCATCGAGGTACTCGCCCACGACCCTAGGCCTCAATATCAAGCCGACCCCGAACGTGTCTATGGCATGGCTTTCAGCGGGATGGAGGTGAAGTTTAAGGTGAAGGGAATACAACTCTATGTAACGGAGGTGTCAAATCAGATATAGGCACCTTACAGCCTAAAACTCCATTTGATGACTATACTTATTTGATTTTCTTTACCGTTGTCTGCAGTATCTTGTCACCCTGGCTCTTGTCGTAGACGTAAACCATCAGATAACACTCATCAGCATTGTAATTGGCATCGATTTCGGTGTTGTAAGTCAAATAGAACATGTCATCCGCTTCGACGCCAAAACCTTCAAACTCCTCTCCGTATGCGCCGTTGATCGTACCGCGAAACACGTTACGGAACACGTATTCCTTATCGACACCACTTGGGGTGGTTTGCCAACCAACGATGTTGTCTTCCACCAAACACGCAGTGATATAGAACTGTCCATCCATATCGGTCAAAGCAATGACTTGAGCCGACACCTGCAACTGGCGATTCGATTCATCATATTGGGCACCAACGACAATCTCAAATGTCTGTTCTTCTTCCAAAGCAGCAGTCACAGGAGCATCGATCTGCCCTTCGTTGAATGTATTACCATCTGTCAGGGCCACATGGTCAACAGCGAACAGTGGATTAGAGTCGTGGTTGTTATACCATGCTGTGCCCTCATCGGTGAGAAAATCGGGGAAACTGCCTACGGGCTGGGCCAAATAGCCGGCATGAACACTCATGATAAAGATATGATCCTCATCCAATTGATGCTGTAAGTTGTGGGCATATTCAGCGGCGGCAGGGCAGTTGACGCAACGGGCACCGGTAAAGTCCTTGATCAGCACCGTCTTTCCTGTAGGCTCCACATCGCCGCCTTCCAAAACGACAGTCACTGTATAAACTGCTGTCGTGCCATTAAGGGCGGTCACAGTATAAGTCACGGGATTGGTGAAGTCTTGTGCCACTCCCGAGGCAGGCTCAACCGTGGCACCTTCCGACACTTCAATGGTGGGAACCAATTGCGTGACATCGGTCCCGGCAGGGAGCACAAAGGAAATCCTGCGTGCAATTTGGTCAATCACACCGCTATCATCCAATGCATCGAAACGGAACGACAGGATGTTTTTTTCATTGTCGGCATCATGAACTACTGCCTCCACCATATATTGTGCCGTGGCACCACTCATGGCGGTGACTGTGTAATAGACGGGGTTGGTGAAGTCTTGTGCCACACCCGATTCAGGCTCGATGGTGGCATAATTTGAAATGGTAATCATCGGAATCAGATGGGTCACATCCGTTCCGGCAGGGAAATCCAACCTCACCATCTTGTTATCCTCGTCAACAGTGCCATAAACACTATCCACTCTAAATTCCAAAATAAATCTCTCATCTTCAGCACCTTGAATGTAAGGCTCCTTCTCGACATCACAGGCATTCAGACCCAACATGACTGTCAAGGCCATGGCAAATATTCTTAGAATCTTTTTCATTGCTCTGATTTTTAGAACTTTAAACATCTATTAAAAACTCGTTGAAACGGTCAGCGAAACGCCACTTGAGGCAGGCACCGTGCGGCACACGCCACCCACGCAGACCACGCCTTCGCTTTGGCGACCTGCGCTCAGCATGACACGGGTGGCTTCGTGGATATAGGTGACCGTACCCGTGAAATAATGGTCACGGTATTCCTCAACGGGGTTGCCGTAGTTCCACTTGTCGGCGATGGAGAACGACCAATGCGGGTTAACAGAGTATTCCAGCAAGGCCGCAGCCCAGTCGCCGCGCTTTTGGTAGTCCTTCTTCTCGCTTTCCTCGTACTCATAGCCTTTGTGGACTTCGTTTTCCCACAAGCCTTGCAGTTCGAGACGCAGGCTCTGGCGTTTGTTGATCTTGTAGGTCACGTCCATAAATCCGATGTTAGCCTTCACAATAGGTGCGCCTGCATGGCCTTCGATGGTCTCGATGTCGTAATACAGGTTGATGTATTGTGCGGTGAGGTGCCAGTCCTTGCTGATCTTCTTGTCGACCTCGAAGTTGATGTCGCGGAAGAAGCGATGATCGCTGACGGCAAAGAACTTGGAGGCATAACCCAAAGTACCCGCTTGACCCAAAGCCATCTGGTTGCCGAAAGCTACAGAATCGCGGACAATGTCGTTCACCTGACTCATGTTGAAGGCGAGTTTGGTGCCATATTTGCCGCCAAGCGCCGTGCCCTTGGGAATGGTGTAGTTGACCTGCAGTTGGGCCGCCATCTCGCCATTGGGTTGGGTGGAATAGGTGTACATCGAAGGCAGGCTGTGGGTATGCGTATAATTAATAGGTGGAATGAAATTGATGTCCAAATCGTTCTGTTTGCCCGTATACATCGACTTGAAGCTCATGTTGTCGGTGCGTTTCACTTGCAGCACGGCACCGAAGCCCTGCTGCGAATAGCTCAACGACGACATCAAGGCACGGCCTTCCTTATAGATGAAATTGTTGATGGCCGAGGGGTCGTTGACCTTGTAGGCATACTCTGTGCTGAAGGCGAAATTGCCATAACCCAAGTTGATGCGTCCAGCTGCAGCGCCTACATTCTCAGGGATGTTATAGAACGAGCTGAGGTCATTCTGTTTCTTGCTGACGAAACTACCGCCCAAGCTCATCTTGAACTCCGACTCATTCATCGAAGCGATGCTCTGGTTGAGGTCCCATTCGGCATCCACGCCACGCACGATGCCACGGTAGTCGTCGTTGCCCATGTCGCGTTCCAGATATGGTGCCCAGAAGAAACGTTGACGGCCATAGACGCCTTTCAGTGTGATGCCTTGGGTGGGACGCAACACCACACGTGCGCCACGCAGGGCATTATCCATGCCCAATGACCACTCTTCGTAGGTGCGGAACACGAGACCGCTACCGAACTGATCGTAGATGTCGCCTACGGTCATGCCAATGAAGCCATTGTCGTAGGTGGCGAAGAAATTGGCCAAGCCCACGCCGTTCAATTCGGAGCGGAAGCCGTTCAACTCAGGCATGAAAGCCTCAAAGCGGATGCCCGCCGAGAAGTCGCCGTTACTATAGTTCACCTTGCCGAAACCGTTAAGGCCAAGTTTCTTGCCATTAAGGTCGGTGATGCCGATGCCCTTATCGAGCATGTAATACTGTGCGTCGGTCTGGAAACTGCCACTCACTTGGCTGTTTTCAATAAACGACTGAGCACTCGCTCTGAAACTGAAGCCCAGGGCGAGTGCGAGTAAAACTAGTATGTGTTTTCGCATAAGTTATTGATTTACTTTTTCTTCTTCGCGATTTTAAGGATTTCCTCATATAAGTCTTCTTCAGCACCTTCAAAATAACCCGTATGTTGATACACGATCTTGCCATTGCCATCAACCAGGAAAGTGTGTGGTGGATTGCTCACGTTCATGGCGCGTTTCAGATCGCCGTTGACATCAAGCAGCACCTCGAATCCCCAGCCTTTGCCTTCCACAACGGGCTTCACCTTGGCGGTCGAACGCGAGTCGTCGATGGAGACGGAATAGATCTTCACGCCCGTCTCAGCTTGCCAGTCCTCGTACACGTCGTTGAGGGCATTATGTTCCTTGATGCAGGGACCGCACCAAGTGGCCCAAAACGTGATGACAATGGGCTTGCCGTCGTTGTTCAATTTGGCGATGTTCACATCCTTGCCCTTCAAATTCTTCAAGGTGATATTTGGCAAGTCAGTCTTCGATTGCGCATGAAGGCCCGTCACCATCAGAGCCATCAGCAAAAGTGTCATGAGTTTTTTCATTGATTCAAAGATTTAATATTCAAAGATTTAAAGATTCAAAATTCAGCATTCAGCATTCAACATTCAGCATTCCTCATTCTTCTTCTAGTTGACAATATACTTCCAACAATTTACAGTACTTCTCTGCCCTGATGGCGACCTTTTTAATGACGTTCGGAATCAGGACACATTCTCCTGCTTTTACAAAAACCGCGCCATTTTCCCAATTCAACGAAAAAAATCCTTCCAAAGGCATCAAAATGACGAAAGAATCAAGATTAGAATAGTCTTTTTCCATCTCGCCTTGCAGTTGGAGGAGATTGGTGACAAAGTATTGGCAATCAACGACGGAGACGGTCTTGTTCATCACATCGGGCACCTCAATTTTGTACTTTTCGGGCAATGTGCCATCTATGGCCTCCACCGATTGCGGAATATGCAATTCGCGGTGCATACCAGCCACATCGATACGATCCCAGTCGTAAATGCGATAGGTAGTATCACTTGTCTGCTGGATTTCGGCCACCATGATGCCCGGACCTAAGGCATGGACACGTCCTGCAGGGATAAAGAACACATCATCTTTCTTCACCTTCTCGTGGTTAAGAACCGATTGCAGCATATTGTCTTTCAATACATTGACATAATCCATACGTGTCAATTCACGATTGAAGCCCATAACGAGTTCAGCATCCTTATCGGCCTGCATCACGTACCACATCTCTGTCTTGCCATTACCCAAGCCGCGCTTCTCAGCCAATTCATCATCGGGATGCACCTGCACAGAGAGCCAGTCGTTGGCATCGATAATCTTCAGCAACAACGGGAACTGTTCGCCATATTTGTCAAAGACACTCTCGCCAACCAGATCCCCCATGAAGGTCTCCACCAAGTCGTTGATTTCATCGCCCTCGAAGTCGCCATTGGCGATTTCGCTCTGTTCATCCCAAATGCCCGAGAGTAGCCACACTTCGCCACAGTTGGGCAGCGGACCGTAGTCCATCCCAAGGACCTCCTTGATTTTGCGTCCGCCCCAGATTTTATCCTTGAAGATAGGCTTGAATTTTAGAGGATAGAGTACTGTTTGCATATAAACTTAAAATATGGATTGTATAACTTTATCTACCATCTCATCAAAGAAAGGTTGCTTCATTCTGCTGATTTTACGGATGGATGCGGCTTGAATGAACCGTCAGGAAACAAGAAATTGATTTCTACGATATCACGTTGTGAATACTTCATACCAGATGTTTTGAAAACATTTTTGTGGCATTAGCCCTAGAAGTACAAAGGAACGCCTGTTTTTCTTCCTCTTCAGTCCATTCTTCCCACTCAGGATACGTGACAACTCCTGCTGCGATCAACTTGCGGATAAGATCTATAATCTGAGCATTCTTTTCATCGTAACTGATGGTCATAGTAGTCATAATCATTCCTCCTTTTCAGACTGCAATAATACGAATTATTTCTGACACGGATAGTCAGACACTAAAAATCATTATTTTTGCGCCAAAGAAAAACATCATGCAAAACCTCATCGAACTTAGACATATCCTCCACGCCCACCCTGAGCTTTCGGGGCATGAGGCCCTGACCAACAAAATCTTGAACGAATGGGTGAAACAGACCCAACCCGACCAAATCATCGAAAGAATCGGCGGCTATGGCCTGGCGGCAATATATAAAGGTGCGAAGCCTGGCAAACGTATCCTCATCCGTGGCGATATCGACGCGCTACACATCCCCGAGCCGAATGACATTCCTTATCGCTCACAAAGCCAAGGCGTTTCCCACAAATGCGGCCACGACGGCCACGCCACCATCCTCTGCGGACTGGCGCAATGGCTCGGCGAGCAACGCCCCGACCAAGGTGAAGTGGTGCTGCTGTTCCAGCCTGCCGAGGAAACCGGACAAGGCGCACAAGCCATCCTCAACGACCCGCAATTTGAGCAAATCAAGCCCGATGTGGCTTACGGATTACATAATCTGCCGGGCTTTGAGAAAGGCCAAATCATGGTGAAGGAAGGATGTTTCGCAGCGGCATCGTTTGGCCTTAAACTCATTTTCGACGGTCGAACGGCACACGCCTCCCAACCTGAGACGGGACACAGCCCTTCGGAGTTGCTGGCCCAACTCATCCACCATTTGGAGAAAAAACGCGAGCAACTGAAGGCCGTGAAGCCTTTGACCACCTTTGTCATCACTCATGCAACCTTAGGCGAAGAAACTTTTGGCGTAGCCCCCGGCCATGCCGAGATCTGGCTTACCCTGCGCAGTTTCAACGACCGCAACCTGGAACTGATGTCGAAGGAAATCATCGAGTTCTGTCGCGCCAAGGCCAAGGATTATCTCTTCGACTTCAGTTTCTCCGAACACGAAGCCTTCGCCGCCACCAACAGCGACGCCAACTGCGTAAAAACCATTGAACAAGCTGCAAAGAACCTTGAATTAAATCTCGGTCATCTTGACGAGCCTTTCCGCTGGTCGGAAGACTTCGGAAGGTTTGGGAGCGTCTGCCCTATTGGTTTCTTCGGCTTGGGTTCGGGCTTGGAGCAACCTGCCTTGCACGACCCGATGTTTGACTTCCCTGATGACATTTTGGAAATCGGGATGGGGATGTTTTGGGAGATAATAAGGTTGGAGTTGGAAGGATAGCTTCATTTTAGTACATAATTTACTACATTTTTTCTGATAATAATTTGCTATTTTCAGAATTATTTGTATCTTTGCAACATGAATAGTATTAATCATACTAGTATATTAACTTTACAAGAATTTGCAAAGATCCAATCTGGAGTGTTCTTGACCACGGCGCCCCAAGGTGAAATTGCTTACTTGCAAGTCAAGGACCTATTGGCGGAATCACCAGAAAAAACCGCCTCACGAATTCCTTATTCCCCAAAGTTGGAGAAGCATTTCTTACGAAGGGGCGACCTGCTGTTTGCCGGAAAAGGGACATCAAACCTTTGCCGTGTGGTCGATTTTGAGCAGCACGCCATAGCCTCAACCACCTTTTATATAATAAGGATAGGCGACGGGGACATCCTTCCCGAATACCTTTGCTGGTATTTGAGCCAACCAAAGACACTAGCCACCATTAAAGCGGGGCAAGTGGGCACAGGCACGCCTTTAATCCGAAAACAGCTTCTTGAAAACTTGGAAATCGCCATCCCCGACTTGAAAACACAACAACAAATCGTGGATTTGGCCAAACTCCAACAGAAAGAAGAAGAACTGCTGAAAGCCATCACAGAAAAACGAAACCAGATTACCAACCAACTCATAATGAATAAATTAAAATAAGATATGGAAACCAAGAAAATCACCCAAGACGACATCAACCGCACCGTTTGGAAGGCCTGCGACACCTTTCGCGGCGTCATCGACCCCAGCCAATACAAGGATTATATCCTCACCATGCTGTTTTTGAAATACGTCAGCGACGTGTATAAATCGAAATTGAACGATTACCTTATCAAATATGAGGGCGAAGTAGAACGCGCCGAGCGCGCCATGCGCCACGAGCGTTTTGTGGTGCCCGAGAAGAGCTCGTTCGACTTCCTCTATGAGCACCGCAACGCCACCAACATCGGCGAGTTGATTGACGAGGCGCTGGCCGACCTCGAAGACGCCAACCGCGAGAAGATGAGCAGCGAGGACGGCAGCAGCATCTTCCGCAACATCAGCTTCAACAGCGCCAATCTGGGAGAGCCGAAAGAGAAAAACGCTCGATTGAAAAACCTGCTGCAAGATTTCAACGGGGTGGATTTGGACGAGTCGCATTTGGAGAACAACGACATCATTGGTGATGCCTATATGTACCTCGTCTCCACCTTTGCAGGGGAGGCTGGCAAGAAAGCAGGTGACTTCTTCACCCCTGCCGAGGTTTCCACCTTACTTGCCAAGCTGACCAAAAGCAAACCAGGTGCTCGCATCTGCGATGTCACCTGCGGCTCTGGCTCCTTGCTGATCAAGGCAGGAAAGGAAGTGGGCAACAACAATTTCTCACTCTACGGGCAAGAGGTGAATGGCAGCACCTGGGCCTTGGCCATGATGAACATGTTTTTGCACGGCTTCGACAACGCCGTCATCCGCTGGGGCAACACCCTGTGCAACCCAAAGCTGAAAATGAACGACAAACTGATGAAGTTCGACACGGTGGTGGCCAATCCTCCTTTCAGCCTCGACAAATGGGGCGCCGAAGAGGCCGCGTCCGACCCCTACAACCGCTTCTGGCGCGGCATCCCGCCCAAGAGCAAGGGCGACTGGGCCTTCATCAGCCACATGCTGGAGGTGGCCGACGACCAAAACGGCAAGGTAGGCGTCATTATCCCTCACGGCGTGTTGTTCCGTGGAGGTAGCGAAGGCAAGATTCGCCAGTATATCCTCGAAAACGAACACATCTTGGAAGCCGTCATCGGTTTGCCCGCCAACCTCTTCTATGGCACGGGCATTCCTGCCGCCATTGCCATCTTCCGCAAGGGCCGCGGCTCTGAGAATGTGCTGTTCATCGACGCCAGCCGTGAGTACGAGAACGGCAAGAACCAAAACAAACTCCGCCCCGAAGACATCGAACACATCGTGGGTATCTACCGCAAGTTTGCCGCTGGAGAGTTGCAACCTGGCGTAGTGGAAGACAAATACGCCTACGTGGCCACACCCGACGAAATCCGCGAGAACGACTTCAACCTCAACATCCCGCGTTATGTGGACACCTACGAGGAAGAAGCCGAAATTGACATCCCTGCCGTGCAGAAAGAGATTGAGCAGCTGGAAACGGAGCTGGCCGAGGTGCAGGGAAAAATGAAGGATTATTTGAAGGAATTAGGATATTAAAACAACATAGAATTATGAACAAAATAGAAACATTATTCAAAGAATGGCAGTCGCTTCAACCAGTAAAAGAAGAGTACCAACAGAGACTGGACCAGAAATTCATGCTGGAGTTCAACTACAACTCCAACCACATTGAGGGTAACACGCTCACCTATGGGCAAACCGAGATGCTATTGATGTTTGGTAAAGCGGTGGATGAAGCCAACATGAAGGATTTAGAAGAAATGAAGGCTTCCAATGTCGGATTGAAAATGGTAAAAGAGATGGCTATAGACAAAGAGCAGCCCCTCACCGAGTATTTCATCAGAACTCTTCATAAGACTTTGCTCCGTGAGGATTACACTGTTTATCGCCAACTGCCTGACGGCACGAGCACTTCGTATGTAGTACATGCAGGACAATACAAGACACGACCTAATTCCGTCATTACCGCCACTGGCGAGCGCTTCGAATATGCCTCGCCCGAAGAAACGCCAGCCTTGATGACGGATTTGCTTCAATGGTATAACCAAGCCGAGACAGAAGGAACAATGACACCCATAGAACTGGCGTCATTGTTCCATTATCGCTACATCAGAATCCATCCCTTCGAAGATGGAAACGGAAGAATCTCCCGACTGATGGTGAACTACATTCTGTATCGCCATGGTTATCCAATGATTGTGGTGAAAAGCGCAGATAAAACGAACTATCTCACCGCGCTTAACCGTTGCGATGTGGCAATTGGTCCTGTCCCTTCCGATGGTGCCCACGCCGAACTATCCCGAATCACACCCTTTGTTGAATACATGAACAAATGCCTAGTGAGATCATTAGAGATCAGTATCAAAGGCGCAAAAGGAGAAAGCATTGAAGAAGCCGACGATTGGAGAAAGAATCTCAAAACTAAATATCATAACCAACTAAACAAGCCCGAAGTAACTGAAGTCACCGAAAAAAAAGTGAAAGAAGAATTCTCTGAATTATTGAAGCACATTGACAAAGAATTATCCGAGTTTTATTCCGTATTTACCTCTGTTAATTGGGAACCCAATAATGGAAATTACGATTCGTATAACGACAACAAGTATTATGCAAGCATCTACTTCTTCAAGGAATTCGGTAATATAAAAACAGGGTTTAACACGTATATTGAATTAACAATACAGCAATTCTTATATAAAACTGAAGTGTCATACAACAAATGGGAAATGCCAAATGTTGTTTTGTACAACAAAGAACTATCATACACCGAATCTCTTACCGACCAAGACAAGGAAGATATTGTTAATGTGATAGGCAATCTTCTTAATCAGTTTATCGAGACCCAGGGATTCACCACCCATGGCCCACGATTCTAACAAACGAGTATTGCTAAAACAATCTTTGATGATGAACGACAACCAACATATCCCCTCCGGCTACAAGCCCTCGCCCCTCGGCCCCATTCCCGAAGATTGGGAAGTGAAGAGGTTGGGAGATTTATGCGAAAATAGAGGCAATTACGGATTAAATGCACCAGCAACAGATTATTCGGATGATTTGCCGACATACCTTCGCATAACTGATATTGATGACAATGGAAATTTTATTCATTCTACAAAAAAATCTGTTGACAATCTCTCTGCAAAAGAGTATTATTTGAAAGAAGGAGATATTGTTTTTGCACGAACAGGAGCGACTGTCGGCAAAACATATTTGTATGATACAAGAGATGGACAATTAGTATATGCAGGATTTCTTATAAAATTCTCGCCAAATCCAAACAAACTAATACCATATTACCTTAAAGCGCATACTGAAACCAAAGATTATACGAATTGGGTTGCAATAACATCGCAAAGAAGTGGGCAACCTGGCATTAATGCCACAGAATATTGTTCCTTAAAACTCGCCATCCCTCCAATCAAAGAGCAAGAAAGAATTTGTAATGTTCTTCAACTTTGGGACACCGCCATAGAGAAGCAGACCGCCCTGATAGAGCAACTCACCCTGCGCAAGCGCGGCCTCATGCAGCAACTGCTCACGGGGAAGAAGCGGCTGAAAGGGTTTGAGGGGAAGTGGAAGGAAGTGAGGTTGGGAAAGATGGGTGTCTTTTTCAAAGGTGGAGGCGTTCCAAAAGACAAAATCACCAATACTGGCAACAAATGCCTCACATACGGAGACCTTTACACAAAATATGACTTTGTAATATCCGACGTAAAATCATATATTGATGATAACACTGCAAATGAAAGTGTCAAGATTCAGTACGGAGACATATGTTTTGCTGGTTCAGGTGAAACAAAAGAGGACATCGGCAAATGTGCAGCTTTTATTGATAACGAATATGGATATGCGGGAGGAGACATTATTGTTTTCAGAGCAAATGACTGCAACCCAATCACTCTTTCATACATCCTTAACTCAAGTGATGTTATCAGACAAAAAAGTAATATGGGACAAGGTCATTCCGTCGTACACATATACCCATATCAATTAGAAAAGCTTCTGATAAAGCTTCCTTCGAGAGCCGAACAAGATGCCATCGCAACCATTTTAATGGAATCAGACAAAGAAATCGAGATACAAAAACAAAAACTGGCGGCCATGCAGGCGCAGAAGAAGGGGCTGATGCAGGTGCTGTTAACTGGTAAAAAAAGAATCATTATATGAAAAGAAATGCAATTTTACTGACAATTTTTTTCTCAATAGCAAGTATTATTGTTCCCATAATTTGGGGACATATCCAAAAGGAGAATAAAGAGCTCACAATCGAGGAAATGAGAAGAGTCAATGTGGGTGAATCGTTTGGTAAAGAATTTACGATTTATATCAATGACTCAATAAAGATGAACAATAGTACAATTGTTGAATATAAGATAACCAATACCGGAAATACAACACTTATTGGGGTAGGAGCAAAATCTGACATACTTCATCCATCTAATAAAATCCCTATTGCTGGAGATTCTGTTTATATCAAATTGGAAAATACAAAAATCGCCCAATTAGATTCTATTAATTGTTTATCCTTTACGCAAATTCGGCCACAAGAATCATTTACTATTTTGTGTGCAACGGCCAATGATTCAATAGAACAACTTTTGATAATTAATGATAGAGATTTAATGAATACTAATATTGTGTTTAAAGCTTCTGATGATCGACTGACAACATTTGAAAAAACAACAATGAAAACAAAATGGGGACAAGTAACAGGCTATATAGTCAATGTTATTACATTACTCATATTAGTATCAGTTTTTGTAATAGATCTGTATTCCGACATTAAAACAAAAAAAAGAATAGTATTTTGGGTTATATGGTATACAATATGGCTTTTAAGTTGCTTGTATATTTTATCTTTACCCATACGATGGTTGTTATAACGAACAATTGATTTAATTGATAGAAAAAAATGCATCCAGTCGAAAGGCTATGGCTAATTGTCCTAGGAGAACGTAAAAGTAAAAGATAAGAATATGATAACAAAATCCGAACTACAAGACCTACTGCAAACCACCGAGACCTATCGCGTGGAGCGCACCACTTCCACTAATGATATGGATAAGTTCCAAGAAGCCATTTGTGCCTTTGCCAACGATTTGCCCAACTCACGAAAGAACGGGTACTTGATTTTGGGCGCATACGACAATGGCACCTTGTCGGGACTTAAAGTGGATGACGCCCTGCTCAAGAAAATCGCCGCCATCCGCTCCGATGGCAACATCCTGCCCCTGCCCATGATGTCGGTTGAGCGCTTCGAGTTCCCCGAAGGCGACTTGCTCGTGGCCGAAGTCTCCCCTTCGCTGCTTCCGCCCGTCCGTTACCGTGGGCGGACCTTCGTGCGCATCGGTCCCCGCCGCGACATCGCTACTGAGGCGGAAGAACGCATCCTGTTGGAGCGCAGGACTTCCTACATGGCCACCTTCGATGCCATGCCCTGCTTGGGCGCAACCATCAACGACATCGAAACCCTTTACATCCAGCAGGAGTACCTCCCTCAGGTCATTGATGCAGAGGTGTTGGCTGGCGACAAACGCGACATCAAGGAGCAACTGGCCGCAATACATTTATACGATCTAACGCACGATTGTCCCACCAATGCCGCCATCATTCTCTTTGGGAAGAATCCTCGCCATTTCTTCCCTGGATTCTACATCCAATATGTCCGCTTTGCTGGAAAAGCCATTGGAGGAGAAGTGCTCAACGAGAGGCGCTTCCAAGGTCCGCTTTGCAAGCTTCTGCCCGAACTGGAACTGTTTGTCAGCAACGCCATTATCACCCAACGGCCTGTTTCCATAAGCCTGTTTCGGGAAAAAACCATCATCAACTATCCCAACAATGCGCTTCGCGAATTGCTGATGAATGCCTGCATGCACCGCGATTACCAATCGAATATGCCTGTACGCCTATACCAGTTTGACGACCACATCGAAATCATGAATGCGGGCGGATTGTATGGTGAGGCTCGTCCTGAGAATTTTCCCACAGTGAACGACTATCGCAATCCCATCGTGGCCGAGGCCATGAAGGAGATGAAATACGTCAACATGTTCAATCAAGGCATTCGGCGTGTACAAGAAATGCTACGTGAAAACGACAACGAGGAGGCAGAGTTTGATGTTAGCAAATTGACCGTCTTTGTCGTGAATATTTTTTCAACAGTAGATGATTCCAGAGATGTCCCTCAAGGTGTCACCCAAGGTGTCACCCAAGATGTCACCCAAGATGTCACTCAAGATGTCACTCAAGATGTCACTCAAGATGACACTCAAGATGACACCCAAGAAATATCACTTGATAAATGGATAGAAGAACAAATAAAAAAGAATCCTAAAATCACGACAGATGAAATAGCCAAAATAAGCGGTTTCACTTCCAGAACAATAAAAAGACACATCACCAAACTCCCTCATATCAAATATGTTGGTAGCGGATATAGCGGTCATTGGGAAATAACAGATAATAAATAATCTCATGGAACGAATCTCCTTCAAAGAAAACGATATCAGCCAAAAACCGGCATTGGAACTGCTGCAAAAGCTGGGCTACCAATACCTCTCGCCAGAAGAGGCACTGGAACTACGCGGCGGAAAGACTTCCAACGTGCTGCTGGAAGAGGTGCTGCGGCGACAGTTGCGGGCACTGAATTCAATCCGCATCGGAAGCCACAACGAGGCACGCTTCTCGGAGCAGAACATCGAGAATGGCGTCATCGCCATGCGCAACGTGCCCATGGAAGGCGGTTACCTCAACGGCAACGAGGCGGTGTATAATATGCTCACCCTCGGCAAGGCCTTTGAGCAAAGCATCGACGGCGACAAGAAGAGCTACACCATGCGCTACATCGACTGGCAACACCCCGAAAACAATGTCTATCACGTCACCGAGGAGTTTGCCGTCACTCGTTCTGGTTCCAGCGACACCTACCGTCCCGACATCGTGCTCTTCGTGAACGGCATCCCACTGGTCATCATTGAATGCAAGCGTCCCGACATCAAAGGTGCCGAGGAACAAGCCGTATCGCAGCACCTGCGCAACCAAAAGGACGACGGCATCCGCAGTCTTTATGTCTATAGTGCCCTGCTTTTGGCCATCGGCAACAGCTTCGGCAGCTATGCCACCACGGGATCGGCAGCCCAGTTCTGGAGCAAATGGCATGAGATGTTCATCAACAAAGAGGCGGAGATGGCGTATCACAAGCGGTTGCTGGAACTGGTCAACGAAGGTCGCGAGGAAATGCGCACCCCAACCCTGCAAGACGAATACCTATACAACCTCTGTCGCCCCGAACGCCTGCTGGAACTCATCTTCCACTTCACCATCTTCGATGCTGGTGTCAAGAAGTTGGCTCGCTATCAGCAGTTTTTCACCGTGAAAGAAACCGTCGAACGCGTGAAGAGCATCGAAGCCGGGCACAGAAACGGGGGTGTGGTATGGCATACGCAAGGCAGCGGCAAATCGCTGACCATGGTAATGCTGGCCCAAAAAATCGCACAAGAGCCCAGCATCCACAACCCACGCATCGTGTTGGTCACCGACCGAACCGACTTGGACGACCAAATCACCAAGACCTTCCGCAAATGCGGCAAACAGGTGGAGAACGCCACCACAGGTAGGAGACTGGTAGAACTGCTGGAGAGTGATACCGATGCCGTCATCACTACCGTCATCAACAAGTTTGCCACGGCCATCAAAAAGATCAAGCAACCTCTCACCGATCCCAACATCTTCATCCTGATCGATGAGGCTCACCGCAGCCAATACAAGGAACTGGCCATCCAGATGAACCGCGTGTTGCCCAACGCTTGCAAGATTGCCTTCACCGGCACGCCTTTGATGAAGAAAGACAAGAACACTTCCCTAACCTTTGGCGGCATCATCAAGCCCGTCTATACCGTCAAGCAAGCCGTCGACGACAAGGCTGTTGTGCCGTTGCTCTACGAAGGGCGTCTCTCGCCCCAAACAGTAAGCGAAGGACCCATTGACAATTTCTTCAGCCAAGCCTGCGAAGACCTCACCTACGAGCAGTCCACCGACTTGAAGAAGAAATTCTCGCGTACCGACATCCTCAACCAAACCGAGCAACGCATCTTCTCCATCGCCTCCGACATTTCCGACCATTACTCGAAAAACTGGCAAGGAACTGGCTTCAAGGCTATGTTGGTGACGCCCATCAAACGCGTGGCCATCCTATACAAAAAGTATCTAGACGAGATTGGAAAAGTATCGTCAGAAGTGCTCATTACCGCTCCAGACAATCGAGAAGGCGAAGAGATTGCCTACGGCGGTACGCCACAAGAAGTAAAAGCGTTCTGGAAACAAATGATGGACGAGCACGGAACGCCTGCCAAATACCAGGAAAATCTCATCTCGAGGTTCAAAAACCAAGAGTTTCCAGAGATCATGATTGTGGTAGACAAGTTGCTCACTGGCTTCGACGAGCCCAAAGTGGCTATCATGTACCTCGACCGCAACCTCAAAGGCCACACCTTGTTACAAGCCGTTGCACGCGTAAACCGTACATGCGAAGGGAAAGACTACGGCTATATCATTGACTATTACGGCGTATTGAGGGAGCTGGATGATGCTTTGAGCATCTACTCCGAATACGACGAGGACGACCGAGAGGTGTTCCGCGACACATTGGTGCCCGTGATCGACAAAATCGCTGAGCTACCCCAACGATACAACGACTTGTGGGACATGTTCAAGACCATCCCTAACAAGCGCGACTTGGAAGCCTACGCCCAATCGCTGCGTTTGGAAGACCGACGTCACGAGTTCTATGACCGCCTTTCGGCCTATTCCTCCGTCTTGCAGTTGGCTTTGTCCACCATGGAATTCCACGAGCTCACTGACGAGAAAACCATCCGCCGCTACAAAGACGACCTCAACATGTTCGCCAAACTGCGCACTGCCGTGCAGCTCCGATACTCTGACACGGTCGACTACAAAAAATACGAGGCACGCATCGAAAAACTCATCAACCATCATGTGGAGAGCGACGCTGTGAAGGTCATCACTAACCTTGTCAACATCTTCGACAAGGAGAAATTCAAGAAAGAGGTGGACAGCATCGTGGGCACAGCCGCCAAAGCCGACACCATCGCCACACGCACTTCAAAATACATCCGCGAAAACATGGACTCCGACCCAGCATTTTACAAAAAATTCTCCCAACTCATCAAGGAAGCCATAGAACTCTACGAACAAGGGCGATTGACCGACAATGAATATTTGGAGAAAATGATGCAATACAAAGAAGACGTGCTCAACCATACAGATAGCGAACTTCCCTCTGAACTGGAGCATAACAACGCAGCAAAAGCCTATTTTGGTATTGCTTTGGAGAACTACAAGCGACTCTTCCCCGACATGCCCGTCCGAGATATGGCTTTGGAAACCACTCGTGCCTTCGATGAAATCATTCGCAAGACAGTCATTGTCGATGGTTCCATCCTAGTGGATTGGCAATCGAAAAGCGACATCATCGGCCGTCTGAAAATCGAACTGGAAGACGAGCTCATTGACAACATCAAACGGAAATACGGCTTGAATTTCGCATTCAGCGATATGGACATCATCATTGACGGCTGCGTCGACGTGGCAAAAATCTGGATCCGATGACAAAAGACAGCATCCAATACGGTGCCACCCTTATCGAATATGACATCGAATTTGTCCACCGAAAAACACTTGGCATCAAAGTGCTTCCCGATGGCACCGTTTCCTTGAAAGCGCCTATCAATGCAACGCTTGATGACATACGCAACAAAGTGCATCACAGAGCCGCTTGGATCCTTCGTCAGAAGCGCTATTTTGAATCTTTTGGCACTCCGACTACCGAAAGACAATACATCAGTGGCGAGTCGCATCTCTATCTAGGTCGGCAATATATGTTGAGAATCAAGGAAGGAGAGCACAATGCGGTGCATTACCAAAACAATATCTTAGAGGTTGTATGCCAAAACAAAAAAGAGGCAGGTAGAGTGCTGCAACTATGGTATCTGGAACGGGCACAGATCAAGTTCCCTGAATATGCCAAACCCATCATAGAGCAATTCAAAGCTTATGGAGTGCAGCCGAAAAGTGTAGGCATAAGAAAAATGGAAAAGCGATGGGGATATTGCACCCTTGATGATAACATCTACTTGAATCCCAGACTTATCTGCGCACCCAGGTGTTGCATCGAATACGTCATTACCCATGAGTTGTGCCATTTAGTGCATCGCAACCACACCAAAGAATTCTATGCCCTATTGAGCAAAGAAATGCCACATTGGGAAAAATGGAAAGCGATACTAGAGAGGACGCTCATTTAAACCAACCTCACAATCTCACCCACAATCGCCCTCGAATAAGCATTGGCCACCTCAGCAATAAACTTGTTGAAATCGACGCGGGCGTTGTGGTCGGCAGTGTCGCTGATGGTACGAATAACCGTGAATGGCGTATTAAACTCAAGACAGACCTGAGCCACAGCCGCGCCTTCCATCTCGACACAAAGCACATCGGGCAGCAAACCCAAGATTTCCTCGCGTTTCTCATCGCTGTTGATGAACTGGTCGCCGCTGGCGATGTCGCCGAAATACAGGGTCGGTGCGAGATTGAAATCCTTGACGGCCTCCTCACCCACCATTTTTTCAACGCCCTTATCCAACAGATTCGTCACCGCCTTACCTGCCAGCTCGGTTAGCGCAGGGTCGCTGTCGACATAGACACGGTTCAGCAAGGGCAACTCAAAGCGCGAAATGATGGGGCGGGCATCCAAGTCGTGTTGCACCAAACGCTTGGAAATAACGATATCGCCTACCTTGAGTCCGTCGGCCAAAGCTCCCGCAGTGCCGATGAAGATGAGGTCGGTGACACCAAACTCTTGTACCAATAATGTTGCTGTAATAGTCGCGGCCACCTTGCCCCATTTGGAGAAGGCCACCACACAGCGCACATTACCGATTTTACCCACCACGAACTCACGGTTAGCGATTTTCACGATGGTTTTTTCGGTCAGCAGGGCTTTCACCTCATCAATTTCTTGCGCCATCGCGCCAAGAATGCCTATATTTCTGGTCATAGATTCAAAGATTTAAGATTCAAAATTCAAAGATTCACAATTTGGCTACTGGCCACTGGCGACTTCACGAAGAAGGAAGCTCAATGATTATCAACAAGCAGCCAGTAGCCAGAAGCCAAAGGCCAGTAGCAATTAATTTGCACGGCAAAAATAAAAAATACTACCTTTGCAAAAATTTAGCGAATGAAGAAAATCTGCATTTTTTGTGGCAGCAGCATGGGCTTCGACCAGATTTATAAGGAAAAAGCCGTTGAACTAGGCCATGTCTTGGCCGATAACAACTGCGAACTGCTCTACGGTGGCGGCAATGTTGGCCTGATGAACATCATCGCCGAAGTGATGAAGGAACGCCATTGCAAGATAGTCGGCACCATCACACAGCATCTGTTAGACATGCGCGTGGGCCGCCCCGACATCGATGAGCTGATTGTCGTGGAGACCATGGCCGAGCGCAAGAAAATCCTTGAGGACATGGCCGATGCCTTCATCGCCATGCCGGGCGGCGTGGGTACCATGGACGAGTTCTTCGAGGTGATGGTGCTCAGCCAATTGCGCGTGTTCGACAAGCCTGTCGCGCTCTTCAATGTGAACGGTTACTACGACGACATCGTTCGTTTCCTCGACCGTGCCACACGCGACGGTTTCATCCACCGCGAGCATGCCAACAACCTTATCGTCAGCGACAACCCGAAAGCACTGCTGGAGGGAATTGAAAACTTTAAGCCCGTTGAGCTAAAGAAATGGGTAGATGAGATTAAAGAACAAGTTTAAAGCTAATAGCTAAAGTCAGCCCCGTAGGGGCGACAGATATTAAGCAGGCGACGTAAGTCCCTGCCTTTACAATGAGAAGACATCACACCAAGCAGGCGACGTAAGTCCCTGCCCTTACAATGAGAAGACATCACACCAAGCAGGCGACGTAAGTCCCTGCTCATACACAGACAAACACCATACATCATGATCATCATAGGAATCACAGGCACCCTCGGTGCGGGCAAAGGCACCATTGTCGACTACCTCGTCAAAGAGAAAGGCTTCGTGCACTACTCGGTACGAGCCTACATCACAGAAGAATGCCAACGCCGCGGACTCGAGGTGAACCGCGACACGCTCACCATGGTAGGTAACGACCTTCGTGCTGCGCATTGCCCGAGCTACATCACCGACCAGCTCTTCGAACGTGCCAAGGCTGAAGGCAAGAACGCTGTCATCGAAAGCGTGCGTACCCCAGGCGAAATCCACTCGCTACGCGAAAAAGGCGAGTTCTACCTCTTCGCTGTCGACGCCGACCGTAAGATCCGGTACGACCGCATCTATCTGCGCGGCTCAGAGACCGACCACATCGACTTCGATACCTTCGTGGCCAACGAAGAGCGTGAGATGACTGCCACCGACCCGAACAAGCAGAACCTCGGCGCTTGCATCAAGGAGGCCGATTTCGTGTTCATGAACGACGGCTCCATCCCACAACTGCACCAGCAGGTGGAAAAAGTGCTGACTCAACTTCATGTGCGCCCTTCGTGGGATGACTATTTCCTTAACCTGGCCGACACCGTCAGCGAACGCGCCACTTGCAACCGTGGGCGCAGTGGCTGCGTCATCGTGAAGGACAAGCAAATCCTGGTGACAGGCTATGTAGGCTCGCCGCGCGGGCTGCCGCATTGCGACGATGTAGGTCACCTCTTCCGCAAGACTATCCACGAGGACGGCAGTGTCACCCAACACTGCGTGCGCACCGTGCATGCTGAACAAAATGCCATCTGTCAAGCTGCCCGTCGTGGCATCGCTTTAGATGGCAGCACCTTATATTGCCGCATGACCCCTTGTCGCACCTGCGCCATGCTCATTATCAACTGCGGTATCATGCGCGTAGTGTGCGAACGTCGCTACCACGACGGCGCCGAAACCGAGGAGATGTTCCGCACTGTGGGTATCGAACTGGTCTACAAATACGACGAGGTGCAGCAGTATGAAGGACAACGCTGCGACAATACCGACCCACTCAAATGACAACGACTTAAAACATAATCCCATGAAAAAACATATATTCCTTTTGCTATCCATAGCATGCTTAATACCTTGCACCATGCAAGCACAACAGCAATCCCCACGTGACATGTGGGACTTCGTGAACTCCTTCGTGTGCTCCACAGGCCGCCAACACGGCGTGGTTTACGACGGAGAACACATCTATACCAGTGCCTGGGGCAAGTCTTCATCGGTGCTGTCGATGTTCTACAAATACGACCTTAATGGCAACCTCATTGAAGAATTCGACGTTCCTGGAATCGAAAACTCCGATAACTACATGCGCGACATGACCTATGACGGACAGTATGTCTATGGCTGCGATGCCCATTCCAGCACAATTTGGTGTTACGACCTTCGCAACAAGACTCTTGTCGGGCAGATTAACACAACTTTAAGCGAGCTGGGCATTTGCACCTACGATCCCGTTTACGATGCCTTTTGGGTGGGCGAGAGAGCCACAGGTAGCAGTCCCAACCTCCATCTCGACCTCAAGCTTGTCGACCGCAACGGCAACGTCATTAGGACTGCGACGGCACACAACCTCGGCGGACATACCGTGCATGGCACTGGCTATTTCACTGATGAGAACGGTGCAGCTCACATATACCTGTTTGCCGTAGAAGGCTTCACTGCCCATGTCTTCGACTACAACATCGAAGCCGACAGCATGGACCCCAATTACATCTTCGACTTCTCTGTCACACCTGGCTGGGGAGCGGCAAGCAGTGCGGGCGGTGCCTTCATCGGCGAATGCGACGGCTCAATCTACTTCTTCGGCGATGTGGACAGGAGCCCCAACCTCATCGGCATCTATGCCTTGGGCAGCTACACTCCCACACCTCCCACTCCGCCTGAGGGCGACATCTTCTTCGATTTCAACGACGGCATCATGCAGTGGACCACCATCGACGGCGACGGTGACGGATACAACTGGGAGATGCGCCAAAACTGGGGCAACAACGAAAATCCGTTTAGTGTGACCTCGGCATCGTATGATGACCTCAACGGAATCTCTCTGCATCCCAGAAACTTTTTGGTAAGTCCTTACAAACTTGATTGCGAAGAGATTTCTTTCATCGCTTGCGCACAAGACGTTACACATCCTGCCGAGCACTTTGGCGTGGCCGTCTCGACAGAAGGCAACACCAACGCCGATGACTTCACCATCGTGTGGGAAACCGACATGAGCGCAAAAGCGGCCGGCGCATGGCATTACTATAACGTAGACCTCAGAGCCTACCAAGGACAGGACATCTATGTGGCCATAGTCCACTTCAACTGTTCCAACCAATTCATGCTGAACATTGATGATGTCACGCTATACAGGACCTTTGACGGCCTGGCCGACAACACAACAACGCTGCTTTCGGTCTATCCCAACCCCTCTAATGGCACCGTTGCTATTGAAGGTACAGGTAAACTCTTTGTTACAAACGCCCTTGGTCAGCAGATGCTCACATGTGACATCGAAAACCAAACAACACTGGCTTTGCCTGTCGGATTGTATTTTATCCGTTTGGAAAGCGAAAAGGGTGTTTCCGTGAACAAACTTGTGGTGAAGTAATCCACACCAAAATAAAAATAATGAAGTAGAGACGTAGCGCGCTACGTCTCAATCTTTTTTCCGACCAATCGAACAATCAGCCAAAGCACCACAAAACCCATCAAGAACGCCGCCCATGAGGGCAAACCCAAAGCCGTGGGCAACACACCCAATAGCACCGCCACACCACCTACCGTAAGAGCGTATGGCATTTGCGTCTTGACATGCTGCAAGTGATTGCAACTTGAGGCCAAAGAACTCATAATGGTCGTATCGGAAATCGGGCTGCAGTGGTCGCCCATGACAGAACCAGCCAGCACCGAAGCAACCACATTATAGAACAACGGCATGCTTGCCTCTATCGACAGACCTTGTTCCTGACATAACAGCCACGACGAGGGCAAAATCAAAGGATAGAGGATGGCCATCGTGCCCCAAGAAGTACCAGTCGAGAAGCCTATCAAGGCAGCCAAGACAAAGGTCAACACGGGCACTACCATTGGCGACAGCGACCACTGCACCAACAACTGCGAGACAAACTCAGCCGTATGCATATCTTTGGTTACCAATGCAATGGACCAAGCCATTGTCAAAATCAGCACCGCATTGAACATCGACTTAAAGCCCTCCACCATCTCTTCCATAATCTTAGCAAAGGTCAAATTACCTCGCAACAAGGTCATCACAATAGCCGTGAGCAGCGAAGCCAATGAAGCCCAAAGCAGGGCTTTGTAGGAATTGGCCGCCCCGATGGTCGATGAGAGTTTGGAGAAGAAGCCCGTTCCTGCCTCATTCCATATTGAAACATCATAACCCGTGGCAATGAGTCCAATGATAGTGCCAAAAATCAGCACGAGCAATGGAATCAAGGCATCGATGATATGCGCGGGTTTCGACACACTGTTTGCCATTTCCGTCTCCATCGCCGAAGTCATGCGAGCCTTGCGTTCCGCCTTCAGCATAGGGCCAAAGTCGCGGCCACTGAGGATAATCATCAGCACAAAGCCAAGGGTGAGGAAAGGATAAAAGCTATAGGCCAAAGAATGGAAGAACACCGAATAAGCTGAGGCTTCCAAGCCAATGGCGCTGATACCATCTTGAATATAACTCAGCTCTGCACCAATCCAGGTGGTGACAAACGCTACAGCCACGACTGGAGCTGAAGTGGAGTCAACGATATAGGCCAGTTTCTCGCGCGAAACCTTCAGCTTGTCGGCGATGGGGCGCATGGTATTGCCCACCACGAGCGTGTTGGAATAGTCGTCGAAGAAGATGCAGAGATCCATGAAGAAGGTCATCAGCTGACCCGAGCGCGGTCCCCGTGCTCGTCGCGACAGCCAGTTGACCACGCCCTGCATACCACCGTTGGCCGTGATGATGCGCACCATGCCGCCAATCATCATGGTGAAAACGACAATCGTCACATGGTCGGCGTCAAAGAGTGAGCCTACAACATAGGTATCAACCACGCGCAGCAGTCCACCACCCAAGGCCGATGCTGGACTCGCTCCGCCATACAAGGCCATAAGGAAGGTACCCGTCAGGATGCCGACAAACAGCGATGAAATCACCTCCTTTATTAATAAGGCCATCACGATGGCTACCAAAGGCGGCAAAATTGACATCCACAACGGCATCGTACCAGCCACTGGGCCAAAAACATACAGTAGCACAATGCCCATTATCAAGGCAAGCAGCACTACCAAAACACTCCATTTCTTCTTCATAATGCGCAAAACGAGGCTCAAAAATACAATTTTTTGCAGAAAAATCGTTTAATTGAAACAATTTGGTCTTATTTTTGCACTTTATTCTTATCTGGACATTAAACAACCATAAATCTACTACAATGAAAAAAACACTTTTGATTGCCTTGTGCAGCCTTGCAGTCCTCTTTACCGCCTGCAAAAAACCCGTTGAACCTACGCCCGAGCCTGTTGACTACACCCCTAATTATGTCGGCAACTACCTCGGTCAGTTCACACTCACCATCACATCGATGAACAACCAACCACAAACCTTAAGCTTCCCCATCGAAAACATCGGGATGGAGATTGCAAAAGCGGAACAATTCAACGCCATCACGGCCACAGTGACAGTCGATAACGAATCACACCAAACCTCAGGCACCGCCACTGAAGAGAAAGCCGACTTCGAAACCGTCCGACTTGTCATCGACAAGCCCGACCAAAACTATTATTTCAGTTTGGACCTCAAGATGGAAGGCACAAAAGCTGAAAGCGACACCTTGAACATTGTCGGCTCCTTTACGGGCAACGGCAAAGCCACCTTCCCCACCCCACAAGGACCTATGGAACAGATTTTTGAGGAAGTTTCAGGCACAATAAACGGAAAATTGGCAAAACAATAATTAAAAACACCTATCATCATGAAAAAAAACATTTTATTCCTGGCTTGCTGCATCGGTCTGATGCTCTTTGCAAGCTGTAAGAAAGACCCTGTGGCGCCTACCATCAGTGTCATCACCGACACGGGCTACGTGACAGAAAACGCACAAATCTTTTCGGGCGACATCATCAAAGTCGGCTTCAACGCCACTGGCGAAAAACTGACAAAGATCGAGATTACGCTGACCCAAAACGGCACTGTGATTAACTCTAGCCAAGCAACTATCGAGAACCTGGCAAGCTTCAGCCACACAGCTGCCTTCACCGTTGAAGCCACGGGCACTGTGACCGTCACCGGCATCGTGACCGATGCCAATGGCCTGACTGCCTCGAAGAGTTTCGACATCCTCTTCAATGAGAAACCCAACGCGAAGTTTATCGGACATTACGAAGGCGATGCCCTATTCACTGGAATCATGAAAGCCGAAGTGACAGGCTTAGATCCGGTGGAACAGGAAGTCACTGATAGGGCCGTTCCCGTCATTCTCGATCTTAGAGATGGCGAAACCATGACCGAGGTGATTGGCAATTGCAAAATCAACGACCAAGATATGGAGCTCAAAGGCACGGTAGAAGGCAACAAGGTGACCTTTGAGGCAGTCAACACGACGGTCTCCTTCAACTATGAAATGAATGGGTTCAATATTCCACTTGAAATGAATGTCACCTACGCTGTGGCAGGCACACTCGAAAATAAGACCTTGACACTCAACGGCACCTGCAACGGCGCAGGCGAGATCCACATCCTAATCTATAATGGCACCACTTCCATTGAAGGCACCATCGGTGGCAGCCTGGTGAAGCAATAATCACCCTCGAACAACGCACATCATGCAGAAAAAAGTTCCATATAGAAGCATTACGGCTTTCGCCGTAATGCTTCTTTTGCTTGTAACAGGTGTCGGCTGCAAGCGCACCGACGGTATCGACCTGCTCTCGATGGACCTCGAACAATACGAGCCTGTGGAAGAGTTTGCCAAAGCCTATGAAGCCCTCAGCAACCAAGAACAGCTACCATCCGACGCGCCATACGACCTGGAACAGACCATACGCGTCATCAATGCAATGGAACTGGCACAGATGCATGCCGAGAGCTTCGATGACTTCCTCGACTATATGGCCAAGCAGGACTATACAGGCGTAGCTCCCGACGTGCTGGAAGCCAAGCGCAAGCTGTTTCCCCTGCTCGAATACACCTACAAGCTGCAGCAACAAGATGAGCAGTTGAACAACATTTGGATGCTGATGCGCAGTGTGGCCCGTGGCAGCGAAAGTCTGATGGACGACACCTCCCTCATCGAACTGATCATGATGATGCATAGCGACATCTTCGCCCTCTTCCATTTGGCCTCGGGCGGTGATGTCGAAAAAAGCCTCAACGAAGCCTTCGAACAATACGAAAAAGATGTCAAGCTGAAAGCTCAGGTGCGTGAAGACCTCGACCGCCTGCGCGAGTCGTACCGCAAGTATTTGGAGTATTATGTTCCCATCTACAAGAAATACATGGGAGAATACGACGCCCTGTGCGTCGAGAAAGACCAAGCCTACTTCGACCTTTATGGCGGTAGGGCTGACGATGCCTTGCAGCATACCCAGAACATCCTCAACAAATACCCCGACAACGCAGAGGCCATGCTCTTGCAGTCGATGGGGCTTATTTTGGAAAGCGCTTCCGAAACCCAGCCCATACCCAGCATCAGCATGAACGACATCGAAACCGGGCAGCCCCTTCCTGACCATGAAGAAGAAGAACGTCCACAACTGCCGATGAGCGTAAAGCAACGCGAGGCCAGCGATATGCTGAAACGCTACACTGAACTCTATCCTACCCGCACTGCTCCAGCACTCATGCTCGAAGGATTGCTCTATCAACAGTTGGGAGACCAAAACACCGCCATGTTGCGCTTTCATCAAGCCTCGGTGGAATACCCGCGTCAGGCAGAGCGGCTTACCGACATGCTCGATGCCTACAATATGCGCACCTACTTGACCAAGACCCCTGAGGGACAATACCTGCGCCGCCTCTATGCCTCCACCATGGAAGGCTACGGCTTGTTCAGCCCCAACCTGCAGAAAGCGCGCTACTATGCCAACCAAGGCGACATGGAAGAAAGCCGCAAGGAAATCTTCAACCACTTCTTCCGCCGTGGCAACCAAGGCATCTACGACGAACTGCTCTCCGACATGCAATTCTGCGAGGAAAACCTCTACGGTCCTTTCAAGAGCCTGCTCATCGAACAGTCGTACATCGATGTCAGCGTCAAGCCCACATCGAGTTGGCTGTTTTGGAAAGACAAGAACGAAGTGCACGTCAGCCTAAGCAACCGCTCCGACCTGAGGCTCGAGAACGTGCGCGTCTTCCTCTGCATCCACTACACCGACATGTACAAGGATGAATACGACGTGGTGAAGGTGCCTAAGACCTTAAACATCATCGAACCTCGTTCCACCGCCGACTTGGAAACCGTCGAACTGAAATACAAGGACAAAAACTATGATGACATCACGCGCATTCGCGCCATTGCCATGACTGATGACCGCATCTGCTGGATTGATGAGGTGAAATACAAAGAGGCCATGGCCCTTGCACCCAACCGTGGCGACAACAGCAACCTCAACCAATGGCAACAGCGCGACCGCGAGGAATATCTCAGCAACTACTCACTGGAACCTCTGAAACTACAAAAAGCTTTGCGCACAGGCATCACCGTGCTGCCTCCCGAAGTCGACCCGACCGAAGAGAAAAGCGCCTGGAAATCCATCAAGGGCTGGGTCAGCCACCCCGACAACACACTCAACATCGAGTTGCCGCGCACCCTCGTGATGGCCGACCCCGTGTTCTCCATCAGACCCTTGGATGCCAATGATGCGCTACAGCCCGACGAGAACTACCTCTCAGGCACATCCATCCACCTGCACTTCGACTACGAGCCCGAGCTGGACGAGGTCTTGCCTCTTTACATCTACACTGAGGCCGCCGACTTTAGGGTCGACATCCTCTATCGTGGGAAGGATTCCACCGTGCAGGCTGTGACTATACTTAGGCAATAGTATAGGCCGTGTGTCGGAGACGCACCATTCTATTTACCCCCACATATAGTGCGGGGATGACACTCATCGAGACATCTCTATGGCGTGTCGGAGACACGCTACTCGGATGTGTAGAGCCCGTATGGCTGACTCATATTGATGTGACAGAGTGGGACTGCTCCTATGACCCCACACTGCAGTGTGGGAAATGAAAAAAGGATGGTCGTGACCATCCTTCTCATTAGTAGCGGGGGGAGGATTCGAACCTCCGACCTCCGGGTTATGAGCCCGACGAGCTGCCTCTGCTCTACCCCGCATCGTGCATAAAATCTCGCAAAACAAAAAATTTTGCTCGCGAAATCGGCTGCAAAAATAATAATTTTGTTTCTTTGCAAGGCAAAAAACAGGAAAAATTTTTCATTATGACGCATAAAGCAGGCTATGTCAACATTATAGGACGCCCATCATTACCTCGAAAGCGCAGACCACCCGCCACCGTATTCTCGGTATTGTAAACGGCGACGACTTCCAGATTGTATTTTCCGACACCCCTGGCATCATCAAAGACCCGGCATACAAGATGCACGAGGTGATGAACCAATTCGTCAACGTGGCCCTCATTGATGCCGACCTCATCCTCTTCGTGGTGGACATCACTGACAAGAAAGTCGAAGAAAAGACCGTCGAAAGGCTGAAGACGACCGAGATACCCGTCTTTGTGCTCATCAACAAGATCGACCTTTCTACGCAGGATCAAGTCGAACAAGCTGTAGAGCAATGGCGCGAGACCCTACCCAATGCCACTGTGTTTCCGCTCTCAGCGCAATACAATGCCAATGTGGAATTCATCTTCAAGCAAATCTTGGAGAAACTGCCCGAGTGTCCGCCCTATTTCCCCAAGGACGAACTCACCGACCGCTCAATGCGTTTTTTCATCACTGAGATCATCCGCGAGAAGATTTTGCTCAATTACCAGCAGGAAATCCCTTATTCCGTGCAGGTCGAAGTGGAAAGCTACGAAGAAACAGAGAAGCACATCCACATCCGTTCCATCATCTATGTGGCTCGCGACTCGCAAAAGGCCATCATCATCGGCAAGGGTGGCAGTGCCATCAAGAAACTCGGCATGCAAGCCCGCACTGACATTGAGGAGTTTACGGGAAAGAAAATCTTCTTGGAGCTGTTTGTAAAGGTTGATAAAGACTGGAGAGACAACGAAGCAGAACTTAAGCGTTTTGGCTACGAAGCGTAGAAATGTGCAAAGCCTCCTATGTCATTCCTGCAAGGGCTTGTGCGATGGAAAGGAATCTATAGGAGGCGGTTCAAGCAGCAAAAACCATAAAGGACGGCCTCATCAGGTATAGATCCCATGCCTTTGCCCACATACCTTTGCAGGGATGACATACCTGTTGAGGCGTTGCTTTACGTTGAATCTTCGATTTCTGCATTCAAAAAATGTGTACCTTTGCACCCGATTTTAAACTCAAAGCATTATGTCAAACATTGTAGCAATTGTGGGGAGACCCAATGTGGGAAAATCTACGCTCTTTAACCGTCTGCTGAAGCAGCGCATGGCCATCGTGGAAGAGACAAGTGGCGTGACACGCGACAGGCACTATGGCAAGAGCGACTGGAACGGAAAGGAATTCACCGTCATCGACACTGGCGGTTATGTGGTTGGGTCGGATGACATCTTTGAAGAAGAAATCCGCAAACAAGTAGATTTGGCCATCGATGAGGCTGATGTCATTGTCTTCATCGTCGACGGGCGCGAAGGCCTGCATGTCCTCGATGAGGATGTAGCGGTCATCTTAAGACAGCAAAAGAAGCCTGTCTTATTGGCTGTCAACAAGATAGATGAGCCTAATAAGGAAATCTTGGCAGGCGAGTTCTATGCACTCGGTCTGGGTGAACCCTACCCTATGTCGGCCATGACTGGCACGGGCACAGGCGAGCTTCTCGACAAAGTCTGCGAACTCCTACCCTCTGACACCACCGACTTCGACACCGACCTGCCCAAGTTCACCGTGGTGGGAAGACCCAATGTCGGAAAATCATCATTGATCAATGCCTTCCTTGGCACCGACCGCCATATCGTCACCGACATCGCTGGCACAACCCGCGATGCCAACTACACGCGCTATAAGGCATTCGGCATGGAGTTCATGCTTGTCGATACCGCCGGCTTACGTAAGAAGAGCAAGGTGGAAGAAGACATCGAGTTTTACAGCGTGCTGCGTTCCATCCGTGCCATCGAGGACAGTGATGTGGCTATCCTCATGCTCGACGCGACACAAGGCTTCGAGGCTCAGGACATGAACATCCTGCGCCTCATCGAGAAGAACAAGAAAGGCTTGGTGATGGTCGTCAACAAATGGGACCTCGTGGAGAAAGACTCCAACACGCACAAGGCCTACGAAGAGCTGATCCGCTCCAGGACGGCACCTTTCACTGACTACCCCATCATTTTCACCTCGGCCATCAACAAGCAACGTATCTATAAGGTGCTGGAAACCGCTCACAAGGTCTATGAGAACCGCGAGCGCCGCATCCCCGTGCGCGAGCTGAACGACAAGATGCAGGAGCTCATCAACTCCGTGCCGCTGCCGACAGCCTCGCGCGGACGTTTCCTAAAAATCAAGTACATCACCCAACTGAAGAGTATCGCTCCCCAATTCATCTTCTTCTGCAACCTGCCGAAAGACGTGAAGGAAAACTACAAGCGTTTCTTGGAGAACAAGATTCGTGAGACTTGGGATTTCAATGGTGTGCCGATTCAGTTGATTTTCAAGGAGAAGTAATTTGACTCGCTTTGCGTCATTGCGAGGAGGAACGACGAAGCAATCCAGATAGCAAAGCTGGTTTTCTAGACTGCTTCGTGCCTCGCAGTGACGCAAAACGGCAGAAAAAAGTTAACCAATGACCGAAGAAGAAAACATCGTCAGGATAGACAAATGGCTGTGGGCGGCGCGTCTCTTCAAGACGCGCAGTCTGGCTGTTGATGCCATCAAAGGTGGCAAGGTGAAGGTGGACGACAACCCCGTGAAGCCCTCTCGTGAAGTGAAGGTGGGCGATGTCATCCAAGTGCAGATTGAGCAATTGCACAAGGTAGTGGAAGTGAAGACCGTCATCAAGAACCGCGTCTCTGCCAAACAGGTGCCCGAGGTCTACAACGACCTTACACCCAAGGAGGAATACGAACGCATCGAGTTCATGCACGCCTACAAGGCCGAGTGGCGCGACCGCGGCGCTGGCAGACCGACAAAGAAGGAACGACGGATGATTGAACGACTTAAGGATGATTTATAAAAACCAAAGGCGGCCCCATGGAGCCGCCTTTGGTCAATCTTTTACTTTATTACCCTTCAATTATTAGCTTCTCGAGCTTTTCCATAAACTTGTGTGTAGGTTCCTTGAGTGACCGAGCCTCTTCCATTGAAATGTCATACGCACAATTGTAATCAGCCTTTTGACGGAGTTGGAACAAACGAGCCAGGAAACTGCCATCTTCCAATGAAACCTTCTCAGTTTTCACAAAATGCAAGCTAAACTGTGTTAGCATCCCTGAATGGGTATGTGCAACGATTTCTCTTTGAATGAAAAGGGCTTGCACAATATGAAAACAAGCATAATAAAACCGGTTTACGGCCATGTCGGAATAGTCCATATCCATCATTTCATCAGCTTGATTCAGAAACCGATGCGCCCTTTCAACTTGCATGTCAACCAATATTTTTCTCTCTTCTGGCGTCATTGCAATAAGTTTACTGCATCATGTTGAACATTCTCATAAAAGGGCGTTGCCCGATAAGATTGCCATTCCTGCTCAGTGTACATAATCGGATTGATTTCCTCGCCCAATTCGCAGCCTAACAAAACAAAAGGATAACTTACCGTATCGTAATCCGACTGGGTAAGTTTTTCCTTATTAAGGATGAGGAGTATGTCCCAATCCGAATAGGCATGAGCGGTCCCACGCGCCCGAGAACCGTAAAGCCATGCTTCACCTCCCGAGGGGACGACCTCCAACGCAAGTTGCTTAATATCCGACAAAACGTTTTCCATGGTTTTTGTTATTTCACACCGCAAAACTACACATTTTTTCCAAAACAACAAATTAATAAACCTGTAGAGACGCGCCATAGCACGTCTCTACAGGTTTTTGTCGAATGGTAGAGACGTAGCGCGCTACGTCTCTACTAGTTTTTACACCATCAGTGCGCCCACAAGGCCCAAGATAGCGTAGAACTCAGGCAGAGCAGCATAAATCAGCGTGTTGGTGAACACGTCATGACCCTGGCTCACGCCGACGATACCGTTGGCGCAAACCTGTCCCTGACGAATGGCCGAGATCATGCAGGCGAGACCCACGCAGAGACCCACACCAAACACGATGAGACCCGACAGCTCACCAGCTCTCATCTTATTGAGGAGCATGAAGAAAGCCACGAAGCCGTAGATACCCTGGGTGGCCGGCAGTGCCGACAACACCATGAAATTACCCGATGCCTCAGGACGTTTCTTGAGACCGCCCTCGGCAGCGTTGCCCGCCGTCGAAGTGCCGATTGAACTTCCGATACCTGCCAAGGCCAATACGAGGCCGAGACCGAGATAACCTAATACTGTTTCTAACATGATGTTTAATTGTTTATTTGTTGATTTGTTTAATTGTTGATTTCTGTTGATGAGGGATGTTGGACTTAGGACGTAGGACAAAAAAGTCTCACGTCTCACAGTCTCATGTCATTAGGTCTTTAATGGTTTATATCTTCTGCCAGTGCCCTCATAACCCGAGTTCTTGAAGAACTCAAGGAAATTGAGTCGCAGGGGATGCACAAAGGCACCCAAGATGCACATGGCGATGTTGAGCACATGGCC
>CACXXW010000007.1 GCA_902771635.1 uncultured Bacteroidia bacterium
GATTTCGACAGGTGGCGGCACGGCTTGCTATTTCGACAACATGGAGTGGATGAACCAACACGGTTTGACGGTTTTTTTACGCATCAGCGAAAAGGCCGTCGTTGACCGTTTGCTCCACGCTAAGCGGAAACGTCCTCTTTCCATAGGTAAAAGCGAGGAGGAACTGACTGAGTTCGTCGCCCAGCATTACACATCACGCCTGCCGTTTTATGAGCAAGCCAAAATCACAGTGAAGTCAGAAGACCTCGACCTAGATAATTTGTTGGAAATGATCAAAGGGACGCTCTTAGTCTCTTAATGTCAGCAAACAAACATTCTCCACATGCTGTGTGTGCGGGAACATGTCGACGGGCTGCACGGCCATGACCTTATAGGATGAATCAAGCAATTGTAAATCACGGGCTTGTGTGGCTGGGTTGCAGCTGACATAGACGATTTTCTTCGCGCGAATCTTCAACAATTGTTCCACCACTTTCTCGGCCATACCTGCACGAGGCGGGTCGGTGACGATAAGATCAGGCGTGCCGTTGGTGGTGATGAAGTCGTCGGTGAAAACCTTGGCCATGTCGCCAGCATAGAATGTGCAATTCTTGATGCCATTGATTTCGGCATTCACCCGATGCCGACTACCTTGTTCACAAACCTTGAGAAATATTGGGCGATAGTGCCTGTGCCCGTGTAAAGGTCGTACATCAATTCATCGCCTTGCACCTCCGCGAGGTCGAAAGCGGTCTTATATAGTCTTTCCGCTTGATAGACATTGGTTTGGAAGAACGATACCGGCCCGATGCGGAATTTTAGGTCATCGTATCCCGGGCGCGGCGATTTCATCGTTTCGATGAGGTAGGGCTCACCCTTGAGGCACTCAAAGGGCAGGTCGTTGATGATGTCGTTCAGTTTCGGGTTGATGACCAATAGCAGTGACACGATTTGTGGGAAGGCCATTTCCAAGGCTGGGATGAGCTCATGGCGCACGATGGCGTTTTCCTCGCCAATCACGATGATGACCATGAACTCGCCTTTTGAGTTGCAGCGGATGACAAGGTTACGCATCAGTCCCTCGTGGGCGCGGAAGTTGTAGTAGGGGAGGTGTCGTTCCAGCGTGAAGCGTCTGACGAACAGACGGATATCGTTCGACGGGTCGGCTTGCAGGTGACATTGCTCGATGTCGACCACGCGGTCAAAAAGTTGGGGTAGGTGGAAACCGAGTCCCTTGCAGGCGTCTTCATCATGAGTACCGGTGGGTGCACCATCAGTGAGCCATTTACGGTTCGAGAAGGTGTATTCCAGCTTGTTGCGGTAGGCAAACTGCTTTTCGCAACCCAAAATCGGGCGAATCTCAGGGTATTCTATTTTCCCGATGCGGTCGAAGTTGTCCTTCACCTGTTTCTGCTTGTAGTAGGTCTGCCATTGGTAGTCCATGTGCTGCCATTTGCAGCCGCCACAAAGGCCGAAATGCTGACATACGGGCACCACGCGTTTGTCCGACAGCTTCTTGAAGTTCAATATCTTGCCCTCATAGAAGTTCTTCTTGCGCTTATAGACCTCGATGTCGACCACATCACCAGGCACACCAAAGGGGATGAAGACCACGCGCCCTTCGGGCTTTGCCACCGACATGCCTTCAGCACCGGCGTCGACGATTTCGACGTTCTCGATGTATTCGGGTTCTCGTTTTATTTTTTGTCTCGCCATTTTGTTCTTCTTTTTGACTATGGCTTATGGCCAATGACCATGGCTTGCTCATACGTAATAGCAAGCCATTGGCCATAGTCATAGGCCATAGTTGTCATTAAAAATCTCCCAAGTTTTCTTCGCTTGTTCCTCAAACATCTGCATTCCGTTATACACCTTGGCACCCCAGGTCTTGCCTAACTCCATGAAAGCCGTCTCCTTCGGGTTGTAAATCAGGTCGATGAGGATGTGCTTGCCGCTTAAGGCTTGGTAATGAAGGTCGGGGAAAGTGTCCACTTGTGGCGCCATACCCAAAGGCGTTGTATTAATGATAAGGTGGTTTTGACGCAGGATTTCATCGCTCAGCGTGTCGTAGGTGTAGTCGCCTTTTTCGGCACTGCGGCTGACGGTGGAAAAGGGAATGCCTTTTTGCTTTAGTACATATTGCACCGCTTTCGAAGCACCGCCTGTACCCAACACCAAGGCATAATTAATGGTTTTGCCGTTGACGGCACGATTGAGCAGTTGATCGAATCCATAAACATCAGTGTTGTAGCCTTTCAGCTTACCTTCCGTGATTTTCACCACATTGACCGCGCCGACTTCTTTCGCGGTCTCATCGATTTCATCCAACAGGGGAATGATGGCTTCCTTATAAGGTATTGTCACATTGAACCCACAGAGGTCGGGGTAGCGTTCCATCACCTCTTGAAGTTCATCCAATGACTTGAGGTCGAAATGCTGATAAAGGCAGTCGAGACCTTCATATTCGAATTTGTCGTTGAAGTAGAACCTTGACTGCGAGTGTTTCAGTGGATGTCCGATGAGTCCGTAGCGTTTCATAGTACCTTGTTTTTATTGTCCTGTAATGCCAAACCATGCTCCGAATCCAAGGGTGCACAACACGCCGACAATGACGCTGGCGAGCACCACACCTCCAATGACGGCCAACACGCTTTTCTTGAAGTCCATGTCAAGGAAACTGGCTGCTAAGGTGCCGGTCCATGCGCCCGTGCCAGGCAACGGGATGCCGACAAAGAGCAATAAAGCGAAATATAGGCCACGACCGGCTTTCGCTTGCAGCTTTTGACCACCTTTTTCGCCTTTTTTCAGACACCAAGTGAAAAACCTTCCGATGATTTTCTTGTCCTTGCCCCATTCCAAAATGCGGCGGGCAAAGAAGAAGATGAAGGGAACGGGAATCATGTTGCCGATGGCGATGACAATGTAGCTCAATAAGATGTTGAGGTCAGGGGAAGTCGTCGCTTTTAGGGTGTAGGCAACAGGGATGGCGCCACGCAGTTCGACAATGGGCACCATGGCAATCAGGAAAATATATAGGTAGTCTTTGATACGCATGAATTATTCGGGTTGGTTTGCTGTATTTGAATTCTGGTTTTTCTTGTGTTGTTCGATGAGTTCGAGGATTTGGGAGTCGTTGGCCAGCAGTTCCTTGTCGTATTCCAGGAAGTCAGGCCACACTTCGAAGTCGGCATCCAAGGCTTGGTCTAAGGCTTCCAAACCTTCGTGGTGTGAGCCTTTCACGAAATAGGCGTAGGCCAAAAGATAAAGCAGCGAGGAGTCGTTGTCGGTTTGCATCAGCCCGAATTTGATGGTGTTGATGGCCTCATCGATTTTGTCCTGTTGCCCATAGAGGTCGGCGATGTAGTAATAGGCATCGGCGTCGTTGGGTGTCTGCTCTTGGATTTTGCGCAGGCATTCCATGGCCTTGTCGTATTCCTTCAGTTTCATGTAATCGGTGGCGATGGAGTAGAGGTGGTCAGTCTCCCAAGGCTCGTATTCCAGGGCTTTCTCGAAGAATTTGATGGCCTTTCGGCTTTGGCCACGGTCGCTGAAGACGTAGCCGAGACCGGCATAACCGGAACCTATCATTGGGTTGATTTCCAAGGCTTTGTTGAAATGATCCTCGGCGGTTTGCAGGTCGTTGAGGCGGTAGTAGCAGTCGCCGATGGTGGTGTGTATCATCGAGGTCTCCACGCCGTTGCGCAAGGCTTCTTCAAGGGTGTCGATGGCTTCCTTGTAGCGGCCCAAATCGTAATAGATGTCGGCCAGGTGCATGTTAGTCCAAAGGTCTTCCGGGTCGATGCTAAGGGCATACTCGTATGGATCGATGCTCTCTTCGTATTGGCCCATCATGCGGTAGACATCTCCGATGTTGGTCCAGGCCTTGCTGTTGTACGGGTCTTTGTCGACCAGTTTTTGGAAGTAGTCGATGGCGTCTTCTTTGCGGCCTGCGCTGAGGTAGCAGCAGCGGATCTCGTGGTAGATGGTGTCTTTGTCATCGGCGAGGGCAAGGGCTTTGTCGTAGAACTCAAGGGCGAGGTCGTATTTGCGCATGTGCTGGTACTCGTAGGCGATGGCGTTGTAGAGTTCAAACTTCTCATCCTCATCGAAGTAGGGCAGGGCACTGAAATAGTTCTCCAAAGCCTCTTCCGACTTGCCTAAGACGGCCAGACATGAGCCGAGAGTGAGGAAATAGTCGGGATCCTCATCATCGTCGACGCGTTCCACATGCTGCATGATGTCGAAAGCACTTTGGGCGTCGTTTTCCAAAAGGTATTGGCGAGCATACTTGATTTTCAGCATGTTGCTTTCGGGATGCTGCGCCATAGCCAACTCCACAGCCTGCCTTGAGCGGTTCAGGTCGTTGTTTTTGGTGTAATGGTCGATGATGAACTCAAACTCCTCGCTGTCGAAATACACCGATTTGTGCGTTTTCAGCATGTCCTCATACCGCTCGATAGCCGCCTTTCGGTCTTTTTCTTCTTCCCAATAATCTTCAAAGTCTTCGTTGTCAAACATGGGTTGCCTGATGAAATTTGGTGCAAAAATAATAAAAAAGGAGGATATATGGCTTTTTTTGTATCTTTGTAAGGTTGTTACACGAACGATGATGAAACGAATTGCCTTATTTTTGATATTGTTTTCATTGGCTTTCAATGCGATGGCGGATGGCGCGTGGACGGTGCGTACAGTGCCCAACACGCGTTTGCAAAGCAACGACATCCATGTTTCGGATCCTGACGGATACTTGTCGGACAGTGTTGAGATGACCATCAATACGGCTTTGTGTGCCATTCGTGACAAGGCGGATGTCTTCGTGGTGACCTTGTCGAGTATCGGTGAGGCGGAGCCCAAGCATTTTGCCACGGAGCTTTTCAACGATTGGGGCATCGGCGATGCTGAAACCGACAATGGCGTTCTTTTGCTCTTTGTGGAAGACCAGCATGCCTTGGAGTTTGAGACAGGCTACGGTGCCGAGGAGACGCTCACTGACTCCAAATGCGAGCGCATCTTTACCAAAACCATCAAGCCTTTTTTCAAGAAGGGCGACTATGAGGGCGGACTCTGTGCGGGTGTAGGTGAGATTGTAAGTGTGTATGGCGGCGAAATCCCTGACGGATTGAAGGCTACACTACCCAGCACGGAAAATTTCGAAAGCAGTGACCTCACCTTAGGCGAGACCCTTTTGGGACTTATGGTGTTGGTTGTCTTTTTGTTGTTCCCTTTGCTCGGCATCATCTTTTGGGCGGTCAAAACCAAGACGAAATCGCCATTCAATGATAAAGAGACATTGTCTTCCACTGAAGAGGATGGTGTCCATTATGTTAGTGAATTGAAGACTTCCTGGTCGGGTTCGCCATGGGATGGCAGGGGCTGCCTGGGAGGTTTGTTGATTGGACTCTCGTTTTTTGTCTTCCAATTCATCGCTCTTTTGGCCGTGATTGCCATCTCTCCCAACATGGGGATGAAAGGCCAGAGCCTTTGGTCGTTCTTGGTCGCTTTGTTGTTGTATCTCACTTGGATTTGTTTCCGCCACAACCGTCGTATGCTGAAGACGGCCAAGAAGTTGGCCCAGACTTCCATCAACCCCAAGTCAGTCTATCAGGCGGCCAATGACCATACCGCCAACAAGGTGGTGATGTGGATGGCACCATGGCTGGGCTGGATCTTTTATCTCATCCTGAAGCGTAGATTAAAGAATACCGAGGAAGGTTACCTTTGCCCGACCTGTGGCCAAGCCCTCAACCAGACCAAGAGCCTTATGCTTCCGGGCCATCATGCCACAGAGGAGCACCTAGGCACATTGCGCTTCACACCTTACCGCTGTGTCAACGGACATACCTATGTGTTAAAAGGGAAGGGACCTGCGTTCAATCACTATCTGACTTGCGAGAAATGCGGCGCGTTGACGGCCAAGGTGACCCAATCGCAGATGGTGCGTGCAGCCAGCTATTCACACAGCGGCCAAGAAGAGAAGACCTACGAATGCCAATATTGCCACTCCATTTACACCTCTATCATCACGATACCTAAGCTTGAGCATGCGAGCAGCTCGTACAGTTCATCGAGTGGGAGCAGTTATTCTTCACACCATTCATCGCACCATTCTTCACACAGTTCGGGTTCCTTCGGCGGAGGCCATAGTGGCGGTGGAGGATATTCGGGGAGGTGGTAGGTTAGTTTAGAGATTAGAGTTGGGGAAATGGAATTGTGGTGACTTAGGGGTCTTGGGCGGAATGAACTTTAGCTTGCGGGGGAAATTTTTAATGTATCTTTTGTAGACAAAACATATTTTTTAACTTTGCAGGCGGAAACAGCTATGATATGACGCTCGACAAAGAAGAATTCAAGATTTTGGTGATGCTTTATGTCGCCGATGAAGTTGAAAATAAACACTCGGTGATGGAGGAACAGATGGTGAGGGGGATGAGGAGGGTGCTGAAATAAAAACATACACTATGGCCAGAAAACCCAAAGATTTAAATCGCAGCCCTAAGGAAAGCATCGGTACATTTGATGAGCAGTCATTTGTCGACGGTGTGTTCAACAATGAGTATATCCTTGTCGTGGGTAGTGGGGTAATCCTTGACCGTGCCAAGTTCCCGCAGACCGATGGCGACATCAACCGATATATTCTCAATGAAATCAACAACGATCGCCGTGTGGAAAGAGTCGATTTCGTTGATCACAAGGACTTTACCGATGTTATAAGGGCTACACCGTCTGACAAACAAGATCCAATTTATTGTCTTTTGGCAGATGGCATTGACTATGAACTAAGCGACATTTCGCCCGAGCTTACTAAATTGCTGCGCTCCAAACTGTTCAAGTTCGTGCTTACTACCACCATTGACGGATATGTGGAAGCCCTCATGCGTGACATCTGGGGTGATGAGCTTCGTGTCGTCAATATCAGTGATAACCAGTCGCTCAAGGATTTCCAGACTGCACTTGAAACCAGTAGAGTGAACAAGTACGAACAGCCAACCTTGTTTTATGTTTTCGGCAAGGTCATCAAAGGGCGCGAGAAGCCCAAAGGCTTTATGGAGACCGATGTGGATGCCATCCGCTATATTGAAAAATGGATGAAAGACCTCGACAACAGGCACATCGTTCCCTTCCTGAAGAAAAAAAGAATGCTTGCTTTGGGCTGCAAGTTCGATGACTGGTATTTCCGATTTTTCTGGTACATTATCACGAGAGGGTTTAATGATGCCGATCGTGAAGGTGCCAAAGACACAGACGGAAGCATCCTCACAAGAGACAATTTGGCTTCCATGTTCAACCCCGATGATCCTGCCGACCAGCACCTTAAAGAATACCTGCACCGCAGAGGCGTATGTATGCACGATGATGTTTGGCTTTTTATGAACCATATTTACAACTTGCTTACATCCACAGATCTTGATAGCCCTTTCCGAAAGATGATTCTTGAAAAGCGGCGCATGGGCGAGATTTTCATCTCATATAAAAATACGGATGTTCTCTTTGCTAGTGAGCTGTTTTGCAAGCTGGCGAGAGAAAAACAACTGAATGTCTGGTTCGACAATGTCGTGCTAAAAGGTGGTGACGAATACGAAGCAGTTATCCGCGAAGCCATACTCCAGTCCAAGATTTTCATCCCTATACTCTCTCCTGCAATCAGCAAAGACTTGGAAGATAAGGGAGAACGAATTGACACTTTTTACAGCAAAGAATGGCGGTGGGCTTCTGAGAACAACCAGCTGACCGTGTTGCCTGTGACCATCGGCGGTTATGACCTTCGCTCACCGGAACATCAAGTGTTTGAACGCATTTTGAAACATAAGACTTCTGGTATTGATATGTACGAAAAGCCCAACAACTTTTTGGTCAATGAGAAAACAGGCTTCGCCAAGCTATTGGATTCCATATACAAACAGTTAGGAGTGACTGAGCCATGACAAAGGAGAGAAACAACCCATGGGCAGGTTTGGCCTCCTACGAAGACCCTGCCAAAAGCGAACGGAAGCTGAAATTCTGCGGCCGCGACAACGACATTTACGATGTCACCCGCTTGATTGACGATAACCTCCTGCTGATTCTGTACGGCAAAAGCGGCATCGGGAAGACCTCCTTGCTCAACGCTGGCGTGTTCCCCGAGTTGAGGAAAGAGCAATATCTTCCCGTAAGCATACGTCTTGGAACCTTGGAAGTCAGCGCCTCTTATCAAGAAGCCATTGTTTATGCTATTGAAAAAGCCATTGAGGAGGCTCATGGCAGCATTACCGTTTATCATGTGGTAGAAGAACAAACAGATGACCACCTGCCTGACCTACTTTGGAACTATTTTGCCAGACATCGTTTTGCCAATGCCGAAGGACAGCCGTTGTTCCCCGTGGTGGTGCTCGACCAGTTTGAGGAAGTGCTGCGCAACACAAGTCCCGAACATGTTGAAAAAGCCCAAACGCTACTCAACCAACTCCAATATCTCATTGACGAAAGTCACGCCTTGAACGATTGCGTTGTTGATGGCCAGGATTATTTTTATGACTTCAATTTCCGTTTCATCTTCTCCATCCGCGAAGATGAACTGTATCTTTTGGAAGACAATATCGATGATTTGTCATTAAGCATGTTCAGGAACTGCCGTTACCGCTTGCGCAGCCTTTCAGAACAAGGAGCCACGGAAGCGATCTTGTTGCCCGGCAAGGACTGCATCGTTGAGGAGCAGAAACAAGCCGTGGTTGACCGCGTGATTGAGCTTTCCAAGCGTCCGCAAAGCAACGATATTGACACCTTGTTGCTCTCGTTGGTTTGCGCTGGCACTTACGACAAGAAAGCGGGTGAAAAGATTGTTCTTTCCGACCTTGCTGTTTGGAAAAACAACCCCATGGAGGTGTATTATCAAGATGCCATTAAGGGTTTGTCAGCCAATCAAGTACGATATATTCAACAGAACCTTATTCTAGAGGATGGTAGCCGCAAACGTGTAGATGCCAATGAGGTTAAAACTGCATTAGGAGGAATTACCTATAACAACTTAACCTATGGCGAGAACAAAATGCTTGTTTTAGGAGAGAATGGGCAAGTGGAGTTGCTGCATGATCAAATCGCACAAGCAATTTATGAGGAGAAGATGCAACGCAAACAAAAACGAATCTTCTTTCAGAGGTTTATTACAAATGGCATATTTGATGGTGTTGTTCTTGCTTTTGACTTGTTTATCGTGTTATTTATGATGGTAACACAAAACACTTTAAATGTTAGAGTTTTCTATTCTATTATAGGAGCTGTTCTTCTTATGTCAACATATATGCAGAATGTGACAAGGATAAACAATGACAAAAGGGTTGATGCATTTATTCTTCCACAAATATCTGCTTGTTTAATTATATATTCAGGGTTGAAGTTTGGTCAAATAGAAACCATGTACGCTTATCATACCATAAAACCTTCTTTGTTTTATTCATTATTGGATATCTTTTTGTGCCTCAATATTGTTCTATCAGTAATATCAATAGTTACTCGAGTTAGTGGCAATATAGAGACTAACACGCCTCGTTGGGAAAACTATTTTTCTCTAAAACAAAAAAGTAACCGATTTGCCCAAGTATCACTATTATCTTCAATTATTATTTCAATTTGTGTATTTGTTTTCACTCCCGATACGCGACCAGAAAAACTTCGTAAACTCGCAAATAAAGGTGACTATAACGCAATGATAGAACTTGGAGACTATTATATGAAGTATGATAGAAATGTAGTAAAGGCAAGGGAATGGTATAATGCAGCGGCTAAAGATACTATTGTAGATGAATTGATAAGTAAGACTTATGATGTTACTTTGATTGAAGTGACCGATTCCATGAAAATAGAAGCTGTTAATGCTTTTCTTCACGATACGAGCATGACTTGTAGACAACAAATTTATAAAATAAACCAGTTGTTAAAAACAGATATTATTGAACCTTATGATGCCTATAAAATATCCGAGTTTTACGATAATGAAGGCAATGCTAATGCCACAATTAATTGGCTTTCATATGTTTCACAACAGTACACATACTGGAACGTAGGAAAAGCCGAACTTGGCCTTCAATTATGGCGAGGTGAATACTTGGAACAAGATATGGTACGAGCATTCGAGTTGTATTTAGAGAGCAAATCTCATTCTAATGTAGTTGTATGTTATCTTAATGGATGGGGTGTAAAGAAAAGTGCAACAAATGCATTGGATTACATAATTGAACATGATTGTTTAAACGAAATTTCACCATCTCTAATCCTAACTTTGCGACTTCAATCTTGGTTAGAACACAACAATAGAACACTACAACAGAGAGTTAACCGAATTAAATCGTTATGAAAAAGAATGGATATTTATACATCATCAAACAAGCATTATTAAATGATGTTTTGAATTTCAAAGGCAAATCTACAAGAACTGAATTTGTGTACTTCTGTTTATTTGGATGGAGCATATATTCTTTGTGTTTGTGGGTTTCATTGCTTGCATATGGAAGAGAAGTATTAGGAATAGATCCGACACTTGTTATAAATTCTAGCTCTTTTATAGGATTTATTTCCGAGGCTTTGGTGCTGATTCTTATTTGGATTTTTTTTGCTTCTATTTCAATGACCTTCAGAAGATGTCGAGATATTGGTCTCATATGGCTGGGTTTTATTCAATTTGTCCCAATAGCTAGTTTTATTTTATTACCTTTTCTATTGTTTAAAAAAGGTAAAAACACAAATGAAAACACAGCCATGAATGCTGAAAAACTATAATTTCTCCAAGACCTCATCGACCAAACCCGCGAACGCTTCAAAAACCGCCCGCTAACGCCTGAAGAACGAAGGATGTATTATTTGGAATAAACAAACTATGAAATCCAAGAAGAAAAAGCCCAAAAAGTTCAACAGCGTAAAAGCCCTGTTAAAAGCCGACCGCGAAAAGGAAATCGAACAATACGGCAAGCAGGTCAGTATGCGGCCGTCGCGTGTGCATAAGTCGAAGAAGGACTACGACAGGAAGCGGAACAAGGTTGATGAAAGTGAGATGGAATAGTTTTTTCAATATATTGTACTATACTATGAAATAATTCTATGTTTTCACCAAGTATACTTTATGATATTGGTATGACGCGATGACGCGGATAAAGTATCAGGGGATTATTGTGACATGGGATACTGAACGCCAAATCGAAGAAGATGGATTAACCATTGATGTTATTCCTGTATGGAAGTGGTTGTTAGTTTGATATTCAGGTTCGCCAAAAAGGATTCTGTGTTTTTCGATTAGTGTAATTGTTTTTTCCGTAGCTTTGCAGTCAGATTTTACGTGTATGATCACTTTTGGTATAAATATTCGCAAGACCTTCGGACTATGACTTATGACAATGACTATGACCGCATAAACTTTACTATACAGCGGTCATTGTCATAGTCAATAGTCATGGTCAAAAGAAAGCATCGGAAAAATGATATTGATATTAAAATCTGAATAGTTTACATAATAAATACAAGAATAATAATATGACCATCAACGAATTAGAAAGAATCGCCTCTCAGGTGCGCCGCGACATCATCCGTATGGTGCATGGCTGCCAGTCGGGGCATCCGGGCGGCTCTTTGGGCGCAACCGACATTGTCACCGCCCTTTATTTCGACCAAATGCAAATCGACCCCGCCAACTTCCGCATGGACGGCAACGGCGAGGACATGTTCTTCCTCTCCAACGGCCACATCAGCCCGATGTTCTATAGCATACTGGCTCGACGCGGCTATTTCCCTGTGAGTGAGCTGGCAACCTTCCGCCGCCTTGGTACTCGCTTGCAAGGCCATCCCACCACGGCCGAGGGCCTGCCTGGTGTCCGCATCGCATCGGGTTCCTTGGGGCAAGGCCTTTCGGTGGCTGTCGGCGCGGCACAAGCTAAGCGACTGAACGGTGATAAACACCTTGTCTTTGTCCTCATGGGCGACGGCGAGCAGGAGGAAGGCCAAATCTGGGAAGCCGCCATGTATGCGCCCGCCAAAGGTGTAGATAACCTTGTCGCCATCGTCGACTACAACAAGAAACAAATCGACGGTCCCACCGATGAGGTGCTCAACCTCGGCGACTTGCGTGCCAAATACGAGGCCTTCGGCTGGAATGTCCTCGAGATGAGCGGCAATAATATGCAGGCGGTGGTGAACACCCTGAAATTCGCCCGCGAGAACGCTTTCCAAGGTGCTCCGCAACTCATCTTGGCCCACACCGAGATGGGCTTCGGCGTCGACTTCATGATGGGCACGCACAAATGGCATGGCTCAGCCCCCAACGACGAACAAGCCGCCAATGCACTTTCGCAGTTACAGGAGACTTTAGGTGATTATTAGATTCCCTTTCGGGAATGGAAAGGTAATGATAGTTGTCCAGCGGCGGTAGGAAAAGCTATTGACAATGAAGCTGTCGCAACCGCCGCGAGTAACAAAAACAATAAACTCCATTCCCGCAGGGAAACTCAATCTTAAATTTTGAATTTCAAATTTTAAATCGCTGAAAAACATGGACTTTACAATTCAAAACAACAAAGATACAAGATCGGGGTTTGGTGAAGGCTTGCTCGAAGCAGGGCACCGCAATCCCAAGGTGGTGGCCTTTTGTGCCGACCTCACTGGTTCGTTGAAGATGGGCGACTTCGCCAAGGAGTTCCCCGAGCGTTTCTTCCAGACGGGCATCGCCGAAGCCAATATGATCAATATGGCTGCTGGCATGGCTTTGAGCGGCTTTGTGCCGTTCACGGGCACCTTTGCGGCTTTTTCCACGGGTCGCGTCTATGACCAGATCCGTCAAAGCGTGGCCTATTCCAACAAGAACGTGAAGATTGCCGCCTCCCATGCGGGTGTCACCCTTGGCGAGGACGGTGCCACACACCAAATCCTCGAAGACATCGGTATGATGAAGATGTTGCCCAACATGACGGTCATCGTGCCGTGCGACTTCAACCAGACCAAGAACGCCACCATTGCGGCTGCCGAATATGAAGGCCCGGTGTACCTGCGTTTTGGTCGCCCGAAAGTGCCGAATTTCACCCCTGTGGACGAGAAATTTGTCATCGGCAAGGCCCAAATGCTGCAAGAAGGCACCGATGTGACTATTTTTGCTTGCGGCCATCTCGTTTGGAAAGCCGTGCAAGCGTTGCCAATCCTGAAAGAAATGGGCATCAATGCTGAGCTGATTAACATACACACCATCAAACCCTTGGATGTGGAGGCTGTGCTGAAGTCGGTAGGGAAGACCCGCTGTGTGGTCACTGCAGAAGAGCACCAACGCAACGGCGGTTTGGGCGACAGCATCGCACAGGTTTTGGCTTTGAATTTACCTTGCCCGATGGAAATGGTGGCCGTCAACGATGTTTTTGGCCAAAGCGGTACGCCCGATGAGTTGCTGAAAGCCTATCATTTGGATACGCCCGACATCGTGGAGGCAGTGAAAAAAGTTGTTGGGAGGAAGCAATAAATATGGTAGAATAAACGATAATAAAGCAGTCAGCTATCAGTCATCAGCTGTCAGCTTGGTTTGACTGTGGCTGAAAGCTGAAAGCTGACGGCTGACTGCTGATAGCTAAACAAAAACAAACTAATATGAAAAAACTAACTACACTATTCTTAATCGCTCTCGTTATGCTGGGCTTGATGCCGTCCTGCAAATGCCAAAAGGAAGTCCTGGAACCGTCTAAAGCGATGAATGTGATTTATTTCATCGGTGACGGTACTGCTTTGCCGCAGGTCTATGCAGGTATGTTGGCCACCCGTCAGGAATTGGTGTTTCCCAAGTTCCCTTACATTGGTGTGGTTGACACCCACTCGGCCAGTAATGACATCACCGACTCGGCTGCTGGCGGAACAGCTCTTGCCAGCGACCATAAGACTAACAACGCCATGATTGGCGTGAATCCGGACACTATTCCGGTCAAGACCTTGCTCGAAGTCTTTGCTGAACAGGGTAAAGAAACAGGCATCGTTGTGACGAGTTATGTCACCCACGCCACGCCTGCCTCTTTTTATGCCAAGGTGCCGCATCGCAAGCAATATGAAGATATTGCCGTGCAGATGGCCGAAAATCCTTATTTGAACCTGATCATCGGCGGAGGCATGAAACACTTTAACCAACGCAAGGACAGCATCAACCTTATTGAGAAGATGGAGAATGAGTTGGACTGGAAGGTTTACGACACCCTTGCCGATATTGATGTGACCTGCAAGAAATATGCGGTTTTGGCCGATGACGGTCACATGCCTCCAGCGGCTGAGCGTGGCGACTTTTTGCCTCGTGCCGTGAAGACCGCTTTACAGACTTTGGATGATGCTGAAAATGGCTTCTTCCTCATGGTGGAAGGTTCGCAAATTGACTTCGCATGCCATGCCAACGACTCTGCCTGGATGGTGGATGAGGTGGTCGACTTCAGCCAAACTATTCAAATCGCGTTGGACTATGCTGAGGAGCATGGAAACACCTTGGTTGTTGTCACTGCCGACCATGAGACGGGTGGCTTGACCCTTCCCGACAAGAAAGGTAAATATACCAATGTGTCCTTCTGCTATTCCACGGGAAGCCACACCTGCTTGCCAGTGATGGTATACGCCTACGGCCCGGGTGCAGAACAATTCACGGGATGGATGCAAAATACCGCTATCAAGGGCAAGATTCTGAATGCCTGTGGTTTGGAAAATATTGGCGACGGATTACCCGAGGTTGATAGCACGAAAGTCAAGGCGGTAAAAGTTAATTTGGATAGCAAGCCTGAAAACTAGAGGAAATGAAACTCTCTGTCGTCATCGTCAACTACAACGTTGAGTATTTCCTCGAGCAGTGCCTCTACTCGGTGCGCCGCGCCATGCAGGGCATCGAGGGGGAGGTGTTTGTCGTTGATAACAACTCCGTTGACGGCTCGTTGAAGATGCTGGCGAAGAAGTTTCCCGAGGTGAAGGTCATCGCCAACAAGGACAATGTCGGTTTTGCAAAGGCAAACAACCAGGCGATTAGGATTTCGACAGGCGAGTATGTGCTGCTCCTCAATCCCGACACGGTGGTGGAGGATGATACCTTCTCGAAATGTATCGCCTTCATGGACAGCCATCCTGATGCAGGCGGCCTCGGTGTGAAGATGGTGGACGGTAAGGGGCAGTTCCTGCCAGAATCGAAGCGCGGTTTGCCTACGGCGAAGACGGCGTTCTACAAGATGTTCGGTCTGACCAAACTCTTCCCGCACAGCAAACGCTTTGCCCGTTATTACATGGGTCATCTTTCCAACGATGAGACCAACGAGGTCGAGATTTTGGCCGGTGCCTTCATGCTGATGCGAAAGGAAACTTTGGACAAGGTGGGGCTTTTGGATGAGACTTTCTTTATGTACGGCGAGGACATCGACCTGTCGTACCGCATCACGCAAGGTGGTTACAAAAATTACTATTTCCCCGAGACACGTATCATCCATTACAAAGGTGAGAGCACCAAGAAGACCAGCGTTAATTATGTGTTTGTCTTCTACCGTGCCATGGAGATTTTCGCCAAGAAGCATTTTGGCAACTCCTGGGCCAAGTCGTTCTCTTTCCTTATTAATGTGGCCATCTACATCAAAGCCTTTTTCGCTCTGGTGTCGCAATTTTTCCACAAGGCGGCCATACCGTTCCTCGATGCGGTGTTGGGTTATGGTGGCTTGGCGGCCATCAGTTATTTCTGGGGTCACGGCACCATTTATGGCGGTGCAGGAACCTATCCTACAGTACTGTTTGCGGTCGTTTTGCCCATCTATATCTTGATTTGGCTACTATCCACCTATTTTGCTGGAGGTTACGACAAGCCCTATAACATTGGGAAGGCCGTTCTAGGCGTGGCCTTCGGTAGTGCGGTCATTTTGGTGCTGTATGCCTTGTTGCCTTTGAGTCTGCGTTTCTCCAGAGCATTGATACTCTTCGGAATGTTGTGGCTGGCCTTGGAGATGAGCCTCACGCGATTCATAGGCATCTTGTTGGGTAACGAGTACTTCCAGTCGAAGAGGACGGAGAAGAAGCGCTTCCTTGTCATCGGCAGTCCAGAGGAGACGCAACGTGTCAACTCCATTTTGGAGAGCACATCGATTAAACCGGATTTCATCGGTTTGGTGAGTTCGGAAACACAGGGTGAGGCTCCTGAAGGCTTCATCGGCAACCTCTCGCAGGTGCCCGACATCATTGAGATTTACAAGATTACAGAGGTTATCTTCTGTTCGAAGGATGTGCCGCATCAGGTCATCATCGACAAGATGGTGGACTGGCACGCCACCAATGTGGATTACAAGATTGCCCCTGAAGATAGCCTCTCTATCATTGGCAGTAATAGTATCAACACGCGGGGAGACCTTTATACCGTCGACATCAAGGCGATTGATACAGTGGCCAACCGTCGCAACAAACGCCTGTTCGATGTGGTGATGGGTGTGTTTAGTATGCTTTTCTGGCTTCCTTTGGCTTTGGTCGTCAAAAAGCCCGTGAGGTTCTTGAAGGATGCCATTTTGGTTTTGTTAGGTCGTCGCACTTGGGTGGGCTATTGTTCGCCTGCCGATGAGACGCAGAAGCTGCCTAAGATTCGAAAGGGCGTCTACAATCCCGCTTCCTATATGGAAAAGGACATCGATACTGATGTCCTCAACCAATTGAATCTGCTTTATGCCCGCGACTACACCGTTTGGAAAGATGCTGAAATCTTCTTTAGGTCGGTCACGGTAAAATAACAGATGAGTACAGAATAAATGTAGGGCTGCCATAATATGACAGCCCTACATTCGTATAATGATACAATGATTTTATTTCGCATGGCGATAGCCTTGGACTTTGTTCCAGTCACCACGTGTGAAATCAGGCATCTGCACGGGCATTCCACCATTAGCGATGGAGGCTGCGGTCAGTTCGCCGAGGCACGACCATTCGGCGGCGTCGTATACGTCTTGATCGAGCGGCAGACCATTATGCAGGCAATAGATGAGACGGTAGTCCATGACGAAGTCCATGCCGCCGTGACCACCCACTTCCTTGGCTTTTTCCTCGATTTCGACCGCGATGGGGTGGAGGTATTCCTTCATGATTTTGTCACGCACTTCGGCGGGAACAAATGCATGTGGGTTAAGGTGTTGGCCATCGGCGAGGAAACCTGCGGGCAACTTGTCCTCCAACAGCGTGAAACCTTCAATAGGATATTTGTTGGCGAAACCTTCCGTGCCCGTGAGCTGATACAAACGGTTGTAAGGACGGTAGGTGTAAACGTCATGCTCAATGAGGAGAGTCTTGCCTTTCTCGGTCTGAATCATGGTGGTGGTCATGTCGCCGTTGGCGAAGTCATCCACATTCATCATCTCCTTGGCGATTTTCTTGCCGTTGTAGGATGGTGTGCCCATCGAGACCAAGGTTTTCATGCGGTCGCCACGGTGAATGTTAAAAGCTTGGCAGAGAGGTCCGAGGCCATGGGTGGGATAGACATCGCCTGAGTGGCTTTGGTTAAATTCCAAGCGCCAGTTTTCGTAATACTCGTGCCAGAAAGGCTCAAGGTTGTGAATGTAGGCACCCTCGCCGTGGATGAGTTCGCCGAACAAGCCTTGTTGAGCCATGTTGAGGGCGGTCAGTTCGAAGAAGTCGTAGCAGCAGTTTTCGAGCATCATGCAGTGGCATTGGGTTTGCTCGGCAACGTCGACAAGTTGCCAGCATTCTTCGAGTGAGGTGGCGGCAGGCACTTCCACAGCCACATGCTTACCCTGTCGCATGGATTCCACGGCCATGGGGACATGGGTCTTCCAGTCGGTGCAGATGTAAACGAGGTCGATGTCATCGCGGGCAACGAGTTCTTTCCATCCTTCACGACCCGTGTAAGCGGCGGCGCGGGGCAGACCTTTCTTTTCAAGGATGTTGGTTTGCACAGCTTCCACGCGGTCAGGCTCAATGTCGCACAAGGCAACGACAGTCACGCCGTCGATGTAAGTCATGCGGTCGACGGCATCTGGACCGCGCATGCCGAGGCCGATGAAGCCGATGCGCACATTCTCGATGGGGTCGACGGTGAATTGCAGGACACTCTTCTGTCCCTCGATGCGTTGTGGCTCATCGAAAACGATGGTGTTGTCGATGATGCGGTAGTTGCCCTTGCGGACTTCAGTTTCGGCGGTTTTCTTTTCGCCACAGGCTGTGACTATGGCCATCAGAATAAAGCCAAGGATGAGGTGTAAAATCTTGTTTTTCATAGAATGAGGATTAAATTTGAGGGCAAAAATAGCAATAATCCATTCAAAAACCCTATCTTCGCAAAAAATTTATCCTTATGAACGAACTCTTCACTATCACGGGCCACTTTGTTGATCCGAAAACTATCGAAAACATTGAGCCTTTGGGCAATGGACTCATCAATGATACTTATAAGATCATAGTTGCAGGACAGCCGAAATACGTGCTGCAACGCATCAATAACGCCGTCTTTACCGATGTCGACATGCTGCAAAACAACATTGAGGCCGTGACCAATCATATTCGGAAAAAGTATGAAAGTCAAGGCATTGCTGACATCAATCGCAGGGTTTTGCACTTTTTGAAAGCCGATACTGGCAAGACATATATCGTTGAAAATGAGAAATATTGGCGTGTGATGGACTTCATTGCTGATAGCTACACCTACGAAGCTGTCACGCCTGAATACGCCTATTATGCAGGCCGCTCCTTTGGTGATTTCGAGTCCTTGCTGACGGATTTGGAGACGCCGATAGGGGAGATTATCCCTGATTTCCATAACATTGAATTTCGTTTGAAACAATTGGAAGATGCTATCGCTGAGGACCGGGTTTGTCAAATGCGTGAGGTGGAAGTGCAGAAGTTCGTAGCCAAAATCAGAGAGGCAGCCGATAGGATGTGTTTGGGCGAGCGTCTTTATCGCGAGGGTAAGTTGCCGAAACGTATTTGCCATTGTGACACAAAGGTGAACAACATGCTTTTTGACAAGGAAGGCAATGTGTTGTGCATCATTGATTTGGATACCATCATGCCGAGTTTTGTCTTCTCCGACTTTGGCGATTTTTTGCGCTCGGCTGCCAACACGGGTGCTGAGGATGACCCCGATTTAGACAACATCCATTTCAATATGGAGGTTTTCAAGGCTTTTGCAAAAGGTTATTTGGAAGGCACGAAATCTTTCCTCTTGCCGATCGAAAAGGAGAATCTGCCCTACGCTGCTACATTGTTCCCCTACATGCAGGCCGTACGTTTCCTGACGGATTACATCAATGGCAATACCTATTATAAGATAAAATATCCTACCCACAATCTGGTGCGTACACGAGCACAATGGAAATTGTTTGAGGAGGCGGAAGCTGCTTTACCTGAAATGAAATCCTTTGTTGCTGTTAATTGACACGCTTTGCGTCATTGCGAGGCATCATTCCGTGAAGACGGAAGAAGCAATCCAGATTCCAAAACGATAGGTATTTGTTTCGCCCGTATCTTCTTGGCAATGATGCGTTTCTCGTTATCAAGAACGTATATTAGAGGTGTTGTTTCGATGTCATAGAGTTCGTACAATGCGTCAACTCTAACATCGTTTGTGTTCATGTCGATGGCCAACACTGTGATTTCAGGATGTACCAAAACAACAGAATCCAGTTCTTGCTTTTCCTTGTGGCAAACATCGCAGTCATGGTCGTAGAAAAACAACACCGTGTATTCGCTTTCAACGGAATGTAAATCAATGGAATTGCTTATTGCGAAATCGGGAGCAAGGTTGAATAAGGCCAGTCTTCGAAAAGTCTCAGCTTTGTCGCGAATCAATGCCAAATTAGTTTTGTTTAAGTCCTTGATTTCCAATTGGGAAAAGTATTGATCATAAAGGTAAACGAATACTTGGTCCTGGCTCATGTACTCGGGGTGACGGTATTTTTCCAAAAGATGCCAAAGGATGAAATCTCGGAGGTCAGGGTTGAAACTGGTCCTTTCTATCAATCGGTCGATTTCTGGAGTGATGGAATCGGGTAGGGGAGCGACCATCTTGTCGAAATAGAAATCCAACTGCGCAGCCAAAATGGGGTTTCCGTCCGTAGGCCCGTCAAAGGCTTCGATGCCGTCCCAGAAATGGGGGTTTTGGGCAAAGCCGAGACTAGAGACTAACAAAAACAGGATGAGCAATTTCGATTTCATGGTGCAAAAATAAAAACAATTCCTAAATTTGCAGCGATAATAGAAGAGGAGTTATGGAGATTTATCACAAAACCTACAAAACTTGTAAAATTCCTTTGCGGGCAATAGGAGCTACACAACCGTGTTGCCGCAGGAAAGCCGCCGTTCCGAATCAAGTTCGGAATGAGGGGCAGCTTTCCTATGATGCTATAAAAAAGCTTGTTTTGATTTGTTTTGTGAGTTTTGTGATTACTAATACCGCTTTCGCGCAGAATGAGCTCGTCCGCGTCGCCTTCTGGAACATGGAGAACTTCTTCGACCCTTTTGTGGACAGCACCAAGACCTACAATGCCTTCACCGAGGACGGCATGCAGCATTGGACCAAAACCCGTTTCTACCGCAAACGTAACAACATGTACAAGGCTATCCTAGCCATGTCGGAGAACCGCCCCTTGGGCATCTTGGGCATGTGCGAGGTGGAGAACGAGTATGTGCTGAGCGCCCTTTTTGAGCAGACCCCGCTGAAAAAACACAACTACCGTTGGGTGCTATACGAAGGCCCCGACAAGCGCGGCATTGATCCGGCCATTGTGTATTCACTTGACCATTTCCAACTGGTGGAGAGCGCCGTGTTTCCGTATTACAACCCTGAGGATACGGCTTATCATTCGAGGGATATTTTGTATGCTAAATTTGTGGCTGTAGAAAGCAAGGCCCCTGAGCCCGTCGAAGGGCCGATTCAAACAATTGACACTATCCATGTCTTTGTCAACCACTGGCCTTCCCGCTACAGCGGCGAGTTGGAAACGGTAGGTTCACGATCATGTTCGGCTGCGATTCTGCGGGCAAAAGTCGACTCCATCATGGCGGCAGCACCAGAAGGTTATCAGCCGAAAGTCATCATGATGGGCGACTTGAACGACTGTCCCACCGACCCGAGTGTCTACGATGTGCTGCGGGCACGGCATCCCAGTGAGTTGGAAGAAGGCTGTCTCATTAACTTGTTCGGGAAGAACGATGGTTTAGGCTTTGAAGGCACCCTAAAACATCAGACCGATTGGCAGATTTTTGACCAAATCATTATCACGCCTGCATTGATGGAGAATGGTAGAGGGCTTCATTACCAAGAGGGTAGCGCCCGCATCTTCCATGCTGACTTCATGCTGGAGGAAGATGAAACCTATCACGGCAAGAAGCTCTTCCGCACATACATCGGACCGCGTTATTTTGGCGGATTTAGTGACCACTTGCCGGTGTATATTGATTTGGCTCGTTAGTCTTTCAAACTCTGCCGCGCATAAGGCACCAAATCCTGGCTTGCAAACTCCCCTTTCAAGAACTTGAAATACCCTGCCACAGCCACCATGGCGGCGTTGTCGGTGGAATAGCTGAGGCGAGGGATAAAGACTTTCCAATGGTATTTTTCGCCCAGGGCGAGCATGGCATCGTGCAAGCCGCTGTTGGCACTCACGCCGCCGGCGATGGCCACGGTCTTGATGCCCGTCTGCTTGCTGGCTTTCACCAACTTGTTCATCAGGATATCGATGATGGTCTTCTGCACCGAGGCGCAGAGGTCGGCCTTGTTTTCCTCGATGAAATTTGGGTTGAGCTTCAAATTGTCGCGAACGGTGTATAAGATGCTGGTCTTCAGTCCGCTGAAGCTGTAGTCCAAGTCGGGGATTTGGGGCTTGGAGAAGGTGAACGCATTGGGGTTGCCGATTTTGGCCAGCTTGTCGATGACGGGGCCGCCAGGGTAGGGCAGGCCGAGTATTTTGGCGGTCTTGTCGAAGGCTTCGCCCGCCGCGTCGTCGATGGTCTTGCCGATGACTTCCATGTCGAAATAGTCCTTCACCACCACGATTTGGGTGTGGAGGAACGGGAAGTCGGGCACCTCGGTGTGCGTTTCATCGGTGGCGAAATGCACCAAAATGTGCGCGTTCATGTGGTCAATCTCCACCATCGGGATGTTTAAGGTCTGTGCGAAAGCCTTGGCAAACGAGGTTCCTACAAGCAATGAGCCTAATAGACCAGGGCCACGCGTAAAAGCGATGGCAGATAATTGATTTTTTTCTATTTTTGCAGTCTTCAAGGCTGTGTCGATGACGGGGATGATATTCTGTTGGTGGGCACGCGAAGCGAGTTCGGGAACCACACCGCCGTATTGCTCGTGAACCTTCTGACTGGCAATGACATTGGAGAGCACACGTGTGCCTTGAAGCACTGCGGCTGAGGTGTCGTCGCACGAAGATTCGATGCCTAAAATGTATTCGTTCATGGGTCTCAATTTGGAGGGTCAAAAGTATTAAAAAAAAGATTATCCATAGCATTTTGGTTGTGATTATGGTGCTGTTGGGCATCATAGCCAGCCTTTTTATTGCCATACAAGACCCTGTTTTTCAGAAGTTTGCCGCTCGATTTGCGAGTGGATACCTATCGGAAAAAACTGGTGGCGACATCAAGGTGGGCCGCTTGTTGATTACCCCCGATTTTACTGTCTATTTGGATGATGTCATTGTCAAAGACTTGAACGACAATGATTTGGCTAATATTGGATCGTTGCGGACGAAATTAGACCTTGGCGATATGCTGAATGGAGATATCCATCTTGAAAGCGTGAGCTTGCGCGACACGAAAGCCAATTTGATCAAATATGAAGGCGAGGATAAATTCAATTTCGCTTTTCTAGTTGATGCTTTCAAAACCGACACTGTCGACCCCGACAAAGGACCTGCTCGCATCTTTGTCGACAAGATCGTGGTGATGAATTTAGATTTTGTGTATTGGAACCAAAACAGGGATCGTCCGGATAAGACAGAGCGCCATTTGATGGATTATTCTTATATTGCCGTAGATGACATCAATCTTAGGGCTCGTAATCTCTCTATTTTGGGCGACTCCATCAGTGCCCGTATTAATGCACTCAATGGAAAGGAAATCAGTGGATTGGAGATAAAGAGTTTTGAGGTCGATGCCGTTGTCTGTTCGAAGGGTATTTACCTTGACGGATTGAAATCTGAGCTGAACAATACCCGCATTGATGCTGATGTACACATGCTGTACAACGACTATGCCGATATCAACAGGTTCGTTGATTCGGTCGTTTTCGACGCGACGATACGTCCTACTCAAATCTTATTGTCCGATGTCGGCGTGTTCTCAGAAGTCATGTACAAGATGCCCGATAACCTTCGTTTTCAGGGTCGTTTTACGGGACCCATTGAGCATTTCAGCGTTGATGATTTTAAGGCGGAATTTGGCAAGTCTACACTCATTGAGGGCAGTCTGAGTATGCATCCTTTGGACTTCTTTGATGGGGAACATGAGATGAACATCAAGCGTCTGCAGTTTACGTATGACGATTTGGCGAATTTCTATATTCCAACTTCCACAAAGACAATTCCATTGCCCGAATCTTTGCGCCCGCTGAAGACGGGTAGAGCCTCGTTGCAATACAAGGGATCCTACAACAATTTTAATTCTGAAGTCCATCTCGTGTCGGGCATTGGCAATGTCGATCTTGAAGTGTCGCGCCAGAAGACGGAAAAAGGTGACAACGTGTTCACTGGTTACATTGATGCCGAAAATGTGGATGCTGGCTTGATTGCCAATGCGCAAAAATATGTTGGCAGTCTCGATTTAAATGCTGATTTCGTTGCAAGGGTTCCTGCGAAAGGCTATGTTGACTTGATGATGAAAGGGAAAGCTTATCAAGCTGAATTGTTGGGGCATCGTATCGATGAAATTGTGCTTAACGGCGATTTGAAGGAAAACCGATTCAAGGGAGCTGTCACTATTGATGACAAAGTGTTAGGTCTCGACTTCAACGGATTGGTTGACTTCAACAACAAGAAATATCCCATTGCCAATTTTAAGGCGGTAATCGATCATGCCGACTTGACCGCTTTGGAGCTGATGAAAGACGATTCCGTTTCGGAAATCAGTACGAACATCGAGGCCAATTTGAGAGGTTTCAATCTTGATGACCTTGAGGGCAAGCTCCACCTTGACAACACCGTATATCGCGATGGACGCGGTAGTTATAGTATGGATAGCTTTGATGCTTCTATCCTCAATGACAACCTCATGCAGCGCAAAATCAACGTTACTTGCGACTTCTTCAATTTCGAGATGGCAGGCCAGATGAATTTTGCCAGTCTCATTCCTGTTTTCAACGAATTTGGAGACTCGTTTGTGCATTTTCCGATATTCCAAAAGGATCGTGACGCATTTAAGAAGTATGCCCTTACCCATGATGTCGACCAAGACTTTGTCGTCAGCCTTCTCTTGAAGGACACACAGACGCTGAGTCGCCTTTTCATGCCTGATTTGAAGATTGCCAAAAACACCTCGGTCAATGGAACGTTCACATCGCGTTCAAGGCAGCTCAACCTTACAGCAAGGTCAAAATGCGTGGAGTTTGGAAAGTTGGCCATCAACAATGTGGAGCTAAAGAACTTCAATGGACTTGAAGCCTTTTATGGTGTGCTCTCGATAGGAGGTGTTTATTGGACCAACATCACTGCAACGGACACGACATCCATTGGTCTTGACAACTTGTCGGTTTTTACTAAGATGGACAACGACACCATAGCCACTCGCGTTAGATGGGATGATAATGACACACTCGACCACAACAAGGCCTTGATTGAGACCACGTTCCATCCTCACCTGAACGGAGGCATTTTCAATATTGGCAATGCTGAAATCATCATCAACGACTCGTTGTGGACTGTGTCGCCCAGCAATTTCATTGATATCACCGAGGGGAAAGTAAATATCTCTAACGTGATGTTCAGCCATAACCGGCAGTCGCTGCGATTGGATGGCTTTGCACCTATGAATGAAGGTGATACGATTTCGGTACAGTTACGTGACTTTGACCTCTCCAACTTTGATGTCTTTACTATGGGTATGGGCATCAATTCCGATGGCTTTGTCACAGGCGATGCCTTGGTCAGTAGCTTGAAAGACGCTCCCATGGTCTTGGCTGACCTTAGGATAGACCAACTAGGGCTGAACGGCGACTTGATTGGCGATACAGAGATTGAGAGTTCGTGGGACAACGAGGACAAATCCGTTGATTTGGAAGCGAACATCTACAACGATGATCGGCGAATGTTGTATGCGTTTGGCTCGTACTATACGGCAAGAGATGAAAACAGCCTTGACTTTACAGCTGTTTTGGACTCCTTGCGGTTATCTGCCTTGAATCCTGTTTTGGATAAGTTCGTGTCGCGGGTGCAAGGCTATGGCAACGGCATGATTGACATCAATGGTTCGTTGCAGCAGCCTGACATCAAAGGAAAGATAAGCATTATCGGTGGCGGCTGCAAGATTAACTATCTGAATACGTTTTACACCTTTAGTCCATCGATTTTGGTTGACAATGAGAGTATTGCGTTTGAGAACATGGTTTTGGTCGACACTTTGGGCAATAAAGCTAGGGTAGAAGGTCAAATTAGGCACGACAGGTTTAAGGACTTTTACCTCGACCTGAGGTTGTATCCGAGAGATTTCTTGTCGATGGCTACCACTAACAAGGACAACGACACCTTCTATGGCGCTGTGGTTGCCGATGGCTTGATAACTATTAAAGGCCCCTTTGATGATATCTTCCTTGGCATCAAGGCCCGAACACAGGATGGCACTGCACTCACCATTCCTCTCAACACGGCCGCAACGGTGAAAGACAATGACTTCATCATCTTTGTGTCGCCAGTGACGGACACCATCGAAGAAATGCCAGAAGAGGAAGCGACTCAAAAAAAGCGGAATTTTGCCATCGACCTTGATATTGACGCCACTGATGTCGCTAAGTTAAAGATTATGCTCCCGGGCAATATTGGCACCATTGAGGCCCAAGGTGACGGTAATGTGAAGTTGGGTACTTCCACCAATGAAGCACTTTCGATGTATGGTAAGTACACTATCTCTTCGGGACGTTTTCTGCTTTCCTTGATGGGCATTGTGTCGCGCAACTTCACTTTGAAGAAAGGTGGCTCCATATCGTGGACGGGCAAACCTACCGACGGTCGCATCAATGCCACGGGTGTGTATTCTGTCAAGGCTTCTTTAGCCGATTTGATGCAGGTCGACTCGACTTCTTCGGCCAGCACTAATGTCAACGTCGAATGTCTTATCCACTTGAAGGATGCCTTGCTCAACCCGACGATCTCCTTTGGGTTGAGGTTGCCTAATGCCAGCGAAGATGTCATACAAACCGTCTTTTCTGTTGTTGACACGACCAACCAAACCGTGATGGCTAACCAGGCGCTTTCCTTGTTGGTGTTTGGCAAATTTGCATACGCTGGAGGCTCGGCAGGGGCTTATCAGACGGTGAGTCTGTCCAACTTGTTCATGTCGAATTATCAGTTCGATATCTCCCAAAATATGAATATTGGCGTGAGTTATCATTATGGCGCAGATTCGTATGATGAATACCAAGTTGCCTTGCGCACCGAGCTTTTCGAAAACCGACTGACCATAGAGACTAATGTAGGCGTGATGTCGAGCAACAATCCGAATGCGGGTAGTGCATCCAATATTGTGGGCGAATTTGACTTGTATTACAAACTAAGCAAGGACGGACGACTACAAGCCCATTTCTACAACCATTCCAACTACAATACCAACTTCAACAGCTTCGCCATCGACAAGCGTGCACCCTACACGCAGGGTATAGGTCTTACCTACAGCAGGTCGTTCCCCACTTTCCGCGATTTGTTCAGGAAGAAAACCAAGCAGACGAACCAGCCGCTTATTATCAGGCATAAGAACCAGGAAAACTAGTGATCACCATGAAAAGCGCCAATTTCAAAGTCTTCCAGGCGTCGGCCGGGGCGGGAAAGACCTTTACGCTCATTAAGGAATACCTGAAACTATGTCTTGCCAGTAAAGGTGCGGTAAGCAATTTCAGAAACATCCTTGCCATCACCTTCACCAATGCGGCGGCCAACGACATGAAAGCCAAGATCGTGAAGACATTGCGTGAAATCATTGACAGTGAGAAGGTCGATCCCAAGTCTATGGAGGCCACACTGATTGAGGAATTGGGTATCAGCGATGCAGAACTGAAAAGCAACACGCAAAGTTTGATGACACATATTATGCATGACTATAGCAGTTTTTGCGTAAGTACCATTGATGCTTTCGTGCAAAAGCTGTCACGAAGCTTCGCCCACGATATGGGATTGCCGAGCCAGTACTCGGTCAGCATCGACACGGATGAGGTGGCGGAGACCATTACGGAACAACTGGGTTTGAGAATCAGCGATCAAGATGATTTTTTGACGCGCTTGTTGGTCGACTTCAGTAACAATCAGTTCGACAGCCAACGTTCAACGGCCATTGAGAATCAGCTTTCCGACTTCATTGCCAAGTTGATGACTGAGAAGGCTTACCAAAAGGAGGGGAACAACAGCATCAAGAATTATTCCCAATACAAGCAAACCATTGACTTCCTGAATGATAAAACGAGAGGCTTTGAACGAGACATACAAGAGCATTTGGATGATTTCGGACAACTTGAGAGACAGTATGGTCTCAGAGATGAGTTTTATGCCTACGGGAAAAATGGCTTCATCTCATACATCAGGAAACTATCGGCAAAGACATACGAGCAGCCCAGCTCTCGATTCAATGGCGTGCTTGAAAAAGGGAATTGTTTCTCAAAAGAGGGCGAAAAGCAATTGGGAAAGAGCCAGGTGGATGTCATTAATGCCGCTTTGTTGCCTGTACTTCAGGTGATGAAAGACGAAATAGAGAAAGGTTTGGGGGCATTCTTGTTCTACAAAACGCAAAGGGATTTGCTTTATCTCTATGCCCTCCGCACGCAGATTCGGATGGAGTTCGACGCTTTGGCCAACGAGGAAGAAGTGGTTCACATTTCTGAGTTCAACAAACTGCTCAACACAGTGATGGGCGATTTTTCGGTTCCCTTTGTTTATGAGCGCATTGGAGAACATTTCCGTCATGTGTTTGTGGATGAGTTCCAAGACACTTCGGTGCTGCAATGGCAGAACCTTTTGCCGCTGATAGACAACGGCTTGTCATCGGGCAATATGAGTATGGTGGTGGGCGACGGCAAACAGTCCATCTACCGTTTCCGCAGTGGCGAGGTGGAGCAGATTGTCAACTTGCCTGAAATCTATGCCTTGCCCAAGGATGAACGCGAGGCGGCATTCCGACAGTTTGAGCAGAATCTGAAAGACAATTTCGCTTTCAAGAATCTAGACACCAACTATCGTTCCTATGCCCAGGTTGTCGAATTCAACAATGCTTTCTTCGAGTCGGTGTTTACCAACTTGTCATCTGATTTGCAAAAGGTGTATGTGTCAGAGAAGCCAGGCACCCATGAGAAAGTTGACATTGTTCAAAAGATTAGTAAGACTGACAATGAAGGTTTGGTGCAGGTGGATCTATATGATACCGAAAACCAGCCAAATTACTGTTTTGATAAGGTAGAGGCCATCATTCGTGAGCTTACAGGAACCAAGGGTTATCAATATTCCGACATAGCCTTGCTCACCCGTAAGTCTGATTATGGCTCGGAGATGGCCAACTACTTGAACGACAAGGGAATTCCTGTCATCTCGCAAGAATCGATTTTGCTCAAGTCATCTGACAAAGTGCAGCTGATGGTGAATACCTTGCGTTATTTGCTTTATAGTGATAATGAACCGAATGTTGCCAATGTGTTGTTTTATTGGAAACTGACGCAAGAGCCCGATTTCGATGGGAATATCAGTCAAGTTTTCGGTGAGGTGAAAGCCATTGCCCAAGGGGAGACGGCAATTGAAACCGTGATGGGTTTGGGTGAGTCAGGCTTGTTGCAAAGCGCCCTCTCCAAGGCGACTTGTCTCTATGACCTTTGTGCCAACCTGTTGCGCATCTATCATTTTGACACCATCCACGATGCCTTTTTGAACTATTTTATGGAAGAGGTCTTCAAATTGCAGTCGGGGATAAGGGAAGGCATTGCTGACTTTCTAACGTATTGGAATAAAAGGCAGGACAAACTTGCGGTGATGTCGGTGAGCGGTAATGCGGTGAAAATCATGACCATCCATAAGTCGAAGGGATTAGAGTTCCCAGTGGTCATCTATCCCGAGGCCATCATCGATTTGGATGAGAAGTTGAATGCCAGCAAGGCGGCTGAGGAATGGTTGTGTCCCGAGGACTTGGGCTTTGAAGCCATCCCTAATTTGGATAAGGTGTTGTTTAAACTGGATTCAAAAGCCGAGAGCATGGGTGACATAGCCCCGAAATTGGTAAAGAAGGAAAAGGAAAGCAACCAGTTGGACAACCTCAATTTGCTTTATGTCGCCTTCACTCGTGCTGTGCAGCGGCTTTATGTCATCGCCAAGCAAGGTAAAGCTGACAAACCCAATGTCATTCTCGATTTCCTCAAGGATAAAAATGACCATCAAGTGCCAGATAACAATGCTTTGGTGTATCGTTTTGGCAACCCTGATTTCATGAAACCGAAAGAGAAACAGAAGGAAGAAAAGAAAGAGTTGACGACTGAGTCTGTGGCTGGAGATTGGTTTGGAAAAATCAATGTCGATTCCAATCCGACGATGGTGTGGCAATCGAAGAGCGACAAGCTATTGCCGCGTGAATGGGGAGAGTTGGTGCATCAGGTTTTGGCGAAGATTCGCACAATTAACGATATAGGGCAGGTATTGTCACCTGTCGTCTCTGATGGCACTATCAATCAAGAGACCGCTGATTGGATTCGTGACAAATTCTTCCAAATGGCACAAAATCCACTGATTTCGGCAGCCTTCAATTCCTCAGCCAAAGTGAAGACAGAGTGCGAGATCTTTTATCCCAAAGCAAAAGATAAGGTCATCCGTCTTGACCGTTATGCCGAACTGCCTGATGCCATTTATCTGATTGATTATAAGACAGGTCAGAAGAAAGAAGAACACCATAATCAGGTCCGTACATACGCCAATGCCTTGAGGGAAATGACTGACAAGGAGATTCGGGGATTCTTGGTGTATCTTTCCGGTGGAATTATCTTAGAACAAGTGTGCTAAAAAAAGAGCCTCCGTTTCCGAAGGCTCTTAATCTTAAATTTTGAATTTTAAATCCAAAATTACTTGGCTCTTTCTTCCTCAATAGCAGCCTGAGCAGCAGCCAGACGTGCGACGGGCACGCGGAACGGCGAGCAGCTCACGTAGTTCAAACCGGCCTTGTAGAAGAAGTGGACCGAAGCGGGGTCACCACCGTGCTCACCGCAGACGCCACACTTCAGGTTGGCGCGCTGGCTACGGCCACGCTGCACACCCAACTTGACGAGTTGGCCAACGCCTTCTTGGTCGAGGGTGTTGAACGGGTCGGCAGGGATGATCTTCTCTTCGATGTAGTCCTTCACGATAGCGTTGACGTCGTCGCGGCTGAAGCCGAAGGTCATCTGAGTGAGGTCGTTGGTGCCGAAGCTGAAGAACTCGGCTACGCTGGCGATCTGGTCGGCCACTAAGGTAGCGCGAGGAATCTCAATCATGGTGCCGTACATGTAGTTGATCTTGACACCGAACTTGGCTTCCACTTCAGCCTTCACGCGGTTGGCGATGGCCTTCTGGTGCTCAAGCTCCTTGACGTTGATGGTCAGCGGGACCATGATTTCCAGATGCGGGTCGAAGCCCTCGGTCATCAGTTCAGCGGTGGCCTGGAACAGGGCACGGAACTGGGTCTCGGTGATCTCGGGATAGACGATGCCGAGGCGTACGCCACGCAGACCCATCATCGGGTTCACTTCGTTGAGGGCATCGATGCGCTTTTTGATCTCTTCGAAGCTGATGCCACGCTCCTTGGCGAGGGCACGTTGCTTCTCTTCGGTATGAGGCACGAACTCATGCAAGGGCGGGTCCATCAGACGGAAGGTCAACGGCTTGCCGTTCAAGACCTTCAGCGTGCCCTTGGCAGCGTTCTTGATGTAAGGCTCGAGTTCAGCCAAGGCAGCCACGCGCTCTTCGGTGGTGTTGGCCAGGATCATGTTACGCAGCTTGGCCAGCGGCTCTTCGCTGTTCTTGCCGTAGAACATGTGCTCGATACGGAAAAGGCCGATACCTTCGGCACCGAAGTTGACGGCGTTCTGGGCATCTTCCGGATTGTCGGCGTTGGTGCGGACACCCATCTTGCGGTACTTGTCGACCAAAGCCATGAACTGCTGGAACAGCGGGTTCTCGGTGGCGTTGATCATACCGACGGGCTCGGCATAGACCCAACCCTTGGAACCGTTCAAGCTGATGACGTCGCCTTCCTTGAACTGCTTGTCACCGATCTTCACGATGCCCTTCTCAAGGTCGATCTTCACGGCGTCGCAGCCCACGATGCAGCACTTGCCCCAGCCACGGGCCACGAGGGCGGCGTGTGAGGTCATACCGCCACGAGCGGTCAGGATACCGTCGGCGGCACGCATGCCTTCGACATCTTCGGGGTTGGTTTCCTCACGGACCAGGATGTTGGCCACCTTAGCGGCACGATATTCCTTGGCCTTCTCGCTGGTGAGGGCGATGCGACCGACAGCGCCACCAGGACCTGCAGGCAGACCCTTGGCGATGACGGTGTGCTTCTTCTCGTCGGCAGCGTCGAGGATGGGGTGGAGCAGCTCGTCGAGTTGCTCGGGAGTGAGGCGCATGACGACTTCCTTCTCGTCGATGAGGCCTTCTTTCAGCATGTCGAGGGCCATGGTCAGAGCGGCAACACCAGTGCGCTTGCCAACGCGGCACTGCAGCATGTAGAGCTTACCGTCTTGGATGGTGAACTCGATGTCGAGCATGTCGTGGTAGTTCTCTTCAAGGATGCGGCGCACCTCGCAGAGTTCCTTATAGGTCTCGGGCATCAGCTCCTGCATGGACTGCATATGCTTGTTCTGCTCGTTCTTGGTGTCATCGTTCAACGGGTTGGGGGTACGGATACCAGCCACCACGTCTTCACCTTGGGCGTTGATCAGCCATTCGCCGTAGAACTGGTTGTCGCCAGTGGCGGGGTTACGGGTGAATGCCACACCGGTAGCGGAGCCTTCGCCCATGTTACCGAACACCATGGTCTGCACGTTGACGGCAGTGCCCCAGTCATCCGGGATACCCTCGATGCGGCGGTAGGAGATGGCCTTCTTGCCGTTCCAGCTCTTGAACACGGCCTTGATGCCGCCTTCGAGTTGGGCCTCGGCGTCGTCAGGGAACTCGGTGCCGAGCACTTCCTTGATGCGGACCTTGAATTGCTCGGCCAACATTTGGAGCTCTTCGGCCTTCAGTTCGGTGTCGCTCTTGTAGCCCATCTTTTCCTTGTAGGCATCGAGCATGTCGTCGAGTTGCTTGCGGATGCTCTTGCCGTCGGCGGGTTCGATGCCCTCGGCCTTCTCCATGACGACGTCGGCGTACATCATGATGAGGCGGCGGTAGGAGTCATACACAAAACGGGGGTTGTTGGTCTTCTTGATCAGGCCAGGGATGGTCTTGGAGCAGAGACCGATATTCAGCACGGTGTCCATCATGCCGGGCATTGACTTGCGCGCGCCGGAACGGCAGCTGACGAGCAGCGGGTTCTCGGGGTCGCCGTATTTCATGCCCATGATGTTCTCCATGTTCTTCATGCCAGCATGGACTTCATCCATCAGGCCAGCGGGAAGTTGGCAATTGTTTTGGTAATAGGCTGTGCAGCATTCCGTGGTGATGGTCAAGCCGGCGGGTACAGGCAGCTTGAGCAAGCACATTTCGGCGAGGTTAGCGCCCTTGCCGCCCAGCTCGTTCTTCATCGAAGCATTGCCTTCAGCGGTCTTTCCGCCAAAGGTGTAAACGTACTTTGTCATTGTTTTAATTGATTATAATTGATTATTAGTGATTTAACTGATATTCTTTCGCGAGAAAAATGAAGATGCAAAGGTATGGATTTGGTAGAAACTATGCAATAATGAGATTGGATTTTTTTTGATTAATATAAAAAAGCCTCGAAGCATGAGCTTCGAAGCTTTTTGTTTCGGCTTTTTTATGGGGTTTATTCCTTCACAAATTTCAAAGTACTAACAGCACTTTCCGACTTCACCGTGACAAAGTACAAGCCGCTGTTCAAGCCTTCAAGGTTGAGTGTGGTCATGCCATTGGCGTTGCTTTGCTGGTAGACTTGCTGTCCCAAGCTGTTGAATACCACAATTTCGCGGTCTTCCTCAGGAAGGTTGATGCTGACCTGGCCATGGCTCGGGTTGGGATACACCGAAAGCATATTTTCACTGTCCTCATCCAAACCAACACTTCCGCCAAAAACAAGCTTGGTATTGGCACGGTAGTGGCTCACCTCCTTTGGACCGACAAAAGACCCGAGGTCATACGGATTCAGGTTCCAAATGTCGCTGCAATAGCTAAGGACCGAGTTGGGTGTATCCGTGTATCTGAAATATCGAATGGCATAATCTTCGGAATTCTCGTCTACGGCAATCAGCAAGTTGTCGGTGCCGTTGTAGGCAAATGGTCTGTCGAACTCGATGGTGATCCAGCCATCATAATCGGCAGGGATGGTCCATGGACCTGAAAACACGATGTCTTCTTCGGTAACTGGTTCATAATCAGAAGTGTCTTCAAACACACTCTTCGACACGTTTTTTAGATATACAGCGATGTCGCTGGTGTGTTCGGTACTGTAACTGTAAGCGAGGCGAAAACTGACGGCCTTGATGTTTCCGGCATATTCGATTTCGCTAGCAAGGAAGATTTGCTCGGTGAACGAGTAATTGTAAAATGTGTTGTATGGCACAGCGTCAGACATGCCATTGCCTTCACCGATGGTAATCGTTTGGGCTTTAGCCATTAATGCCATGGCTAAGAATGCGATAAGGGAAAGTCTTTTCATAAGAACATAAGTTTTGGGATTTTATGCAAAGATAGATAAAATCTTTCGATACCATCCCTAGATCCATAAAAAAAGTGCCTTGAAATCTCAAGGCACTTTCATCATATTGTAGTTTTTTTTATTCCTTCATGAACTTGACCCTGTTGATGCCGCTATTTGACTTCACATTTACAAAGTACATGCCGCTGCTCAAACCTTCTAGGTTGAGCACGGTCAAGCCCTGGACATTGCTCTGTTGATAGACTTGCTGTCCCATGGCGTTGAAGACCACAATCTCGCACTCCTCTTCGGGCAGATTAATATTGAACTGACCTTTGTTTGGGTTGGGATAGAGGAATAAATTGTTCATCACGATTTCTTGCGTGACGGTGATGGTTTCCGCGGGTGGGAAGACAATGTTGTCTAACCATGCGCAGTCGCTGCCATTGCTGACATACACGTCCTTGTTGTAGGACCAATACAGCTCATGCACTCCAGGGGATAGAGCAAAAGATACTTGACCCCACGGCACTTCGCCTGACCAATCCCCTTGCAATTCGGTATCGATGGTGAAATACAAAGCGTCATAGCCGTTTTCAGAGGAGACTTTTCTATAGAAGCTGATCTCTCCTTCGCTGTGCACGTCCAAGGTAATCTTCAATACGGAGCTTTGGTTGTTGCCGATACTACCTGACTTGATGCAATAGTTGCCTTCGTAGGGGTCCTCGGTTACCACTGTCCAAGGTTTGGTGGGGTCGTTTTCCCATTCGAACTTGCTGAAATCGCCAGTCTCCCAATCTTCAAGGACATTGCCAACCGCGAAGACAAAGCTGCCCTCATTGGTGTAGAGACCTGAAGTGACGGTAAAGCCAATTTCATAAGCCACTCCAAGTTCCACCTCTTCTGAAAGGGTGAAAACGAAGTCGACAGTGAACTCATCATTGGCATTCACAGTGCCTTGTTGGAACACGTTTTGCTCAAAACTGATTTCAGGAAGGTCGCAGATGATGTTGAGACGCGTGTTGGGTGCAGCAGCCAAACCTGCGTTCTTGACGGTGATGTGTGCAGTGACGGTCTCTCCTGGGTCGACATGGCCGTTGCCGTCGCTGTCTTCAATTACGGTTCCAACTACGGCGAACTCAGGGGCTTGGAGAATGATGATGAAATGGCTCTCCCAAGTGTTGGCGCCGTCAGAGCAAGTCAGCAAGAAGTCGGCTTTGGTCATGTTGGGCACATTGTCGGCGATATACATGGGGAAGGCATTGTTGAGGGTGACTGTGGCACCTCCTTCGATAGTCGGAATGACTTCAAAAGAATTGGAGGGCGTGATGTAAGGGCACTCGGTGTCGAGGCGAACCGAGACATTGTGTGCAGTCACGTTACCCACATTCTTGACTTGCAGGTCAAGGGCTATGGTTTGGCCATAGTCAGGTTGGGCACCGCCGCTGATGACATGACTGTCGTAAATGACATAAGCACAGTTGCTGGGTAGGCTTATGACAGGTAGACTTTGAGGCCAAGCGTCACAACCTGTCACGATGAGGCTCATCTCATCAACGAAGTTAATAGGATCGGAAAATTCGATGGTGACATTACCGTCTTCATCTGTGTAGCCCACACCAATCATGTCTTCGATATGGAAAAGGGCACAACGGAAATTCTTTAGTCCGTTGCCGTTGGCATCGCTGACCGTGACATCCATTGAGGTCATGCCTACGAAAATCTCAGTGGTGTAGTTCACCTCGGGCGTGAATGGCTCGTCATGCCATGGGCTGCAAGCTACATCGCCCATCATATTGAGGTCGTAGAAGTTCCAGCGCAGGGCGCCTTCTTCCCATTGTCCTGGGGCATTGACCCAAGGTGCTGTCTCGATTTTACTTTCCCTCAAGGCCATACCGCCGTATGGGATGCAGTCGTGGTAGTATGCGTCTTCCGTCTCTCGGGCGAGGTGGATGGCAGGACCCTCGGTCTGGCCTTCATTGAACCATCCGTAGCGAGAGTTGCCGAAGGTGGCCACGGCAAAGTTGGCGATTTTGGTCATGCGTTCCAATATGCAGTCGCTGGCGAAATCTCCGCAGATGCAGCCCGAGGTGTGGAAGAAGGTGTAGTTGTGATCCACGCCATTCACGGCGCTGAAGTTGTTGTTGGTGATGTCGCCGTTGCTCCAACCAGCCACATAGGAGGTGTTGGCGTGACCGTCGTGGTGGACATACTGCGTGCCTTGGTTGATGGCATTGCGAAGCAGTGAGCCGCTCCAGTTGCCTTCTTCCTCATAAAGGCGTGTGAAGTTGTAATCCTCGGGGATGCCCGTAGTGGTGTAGCCGTTGTCGTCGTGCGTGCCAATGAGCAGTTCGAGGTATTGGCTGCCGTTGCTTTCAGGGTCATCGTAGAGGTGTTCACCAGCCATGATGACATCATGGAACTCGCCAAGGACGGGTTCGGTCTGATAGGTCATGGCCTTGTGGAGCATGTTGTCGAGTTCGCTTTGGTTGCTGAAACACATACGTCCGATGCCAATCTCGGGCAGCAGGTCGTCTTCGCCGATTTCGCCCCAGCGGTTGTCACCATCATCGTTCCAGTTGCCATCCAAAGCGGCATAATAGAGGTCGGCGGGGATGTCGTAGTCTTCTTTATCTCCCCCCCCGCTAGTTACATAACAGTATAAGCCTCGGTAAGGGATGTCGGGCACGTCGCCGCCAAGGTTGACCATCATGATGCCGTTCTCTTCATATTCCTGGATGATGTAGTTACGCAGCTTCTCGGGGTTGTCGCGACCTTCCATCGTGCTGAGGATGGTCTCAAGGGCTACGACATGGGTGCGGAGGCCACGAGCCTGATAAAAACTAACATATTCATCAAACGATGCGACATACTGTTGCTTGGTGACTACAAGGATGTCATAGCCACCCACGGTGCGACCTCTGTCGTTGTAGGTTTGAAGCATCTCAGGGTTCTGGGCGAGGCGCTTGGCACGCTCGACATTGTCGCCGTTGAGCCACAGCTTGCGGCTTTGGTCGGCCTTAGAGGCGGCCGTCGTGATGCGAACGGTGGCCTTGGTGGCATAACGCACTTCGCCGGTGCCAGGAACATACTGCACGGGCGTGAAGGCTGAGAAGGCGAAGCCGATGCCGTTCAGGTATTGTGTGCTGAGATTGCCATAGGCTTGAGCAGGGTAGACGCTCTTCGAGGCATAGAGGGTCTCGTCCTTCTCAAACTGTTTCCGCTCGGGGTCGGAGTAGGTGCGTGCCGACTGGTAAGGGAAGAGGTTGTGGTTGCCTTCCATCGTCTGGAAATCGGAGAGTTCCACTTCGATGCTGGCGGCTTCGGTGCCTTGAGGCAGCATGAGGCTAACACTCTGCCAGGGCAGTGAGGGCTGACCAGCAAGAGCACTCTGCATGCAGTCCGTAAACTGGATTTGTTCGTAGCCTTGGATTTGGCTAATGCTTGGTTGACCGAAATAGTAGGTCTTCTCGATGGTCTGTGCCGAAGCGAACAGGCTGACCATCAAAGCTAAAAGAATTAGGCTTAGTTTTTTCATTGTGTTATTAGGTTTATTATCTTTCATTTTGGTGCAAATCTGAATGTTTTCATAACAGCAAGAATTCAATCTGCTTATTCTAATTCATCCAGTAATGATTTTGGCTCTCGTCGTGTATCCCATAAAACGACGATTTCAATGGTGCTTTCGTGGATGTAATATACCAATTTGTTAATACGATTTACTACGATGCTCCTATATTCTACAGATGCTTCATCCAGCAAGGACTCAACTTGGCCTAAATATGGATTCCTTTCCAATAAACTAGCCACATGTAATACTTCATCAAGGAATTTCTGCTTTGACCTCTTCCCAAATTCTTTTCTGATGTAATTAGAAGTCTTTTGAAGGCCTTCCTTTGCTTGAATGGACCATATTACTTTCATGTTGTTCAATTGAAAGAAGATTCTTCAGCACAAGCAGAAATCACCTCTTCGGTGGTGTAGTAATAACCATCTGCAATCTGTTTTCGCCCGGTTTCAGCCATTTGAAGGAGCTCTTCTTTTGTATATGGGCGCAATGGGTCTTCCTCATGTTTGGCATGTTCAATCAGATGTTCACCCAGCCATTTTTGGTTGCTAGGTGTAAGGGTTGCATAAAGATACTCGAGTAACCCATTTAATGTTGCTGTACTCATTTTTTTAGTGTTATTTGATTGCAAAATTACACAAATTCGCCAATTTGGATGAAATAATGATGTAGTTTTTTAATTTTCTTGGAAAAAGACTATTTTTGCAAAACAATCAAAAACGAAGTGAAATGAAAAAGCATTTAGCCATATTATTGCTCCTGCTGGTTCCAGCGTTTTCGTTTGCTCAGGAGGACTATGAAAGCAAGGAAAGAGAAAAGTATTATGATAAGAACAAGAGGTTCAAGTCTTTTGAGCCTGTGAATAAGGAAATTGTCTCAAACTATTATGACGACTTCTTTAAGTTCGCGAAGGTGGACAACTATACGCCTTACAACGATACTTTGTTTTTTACGCCGTATCAGGACTCCGTCGAATTTCATTCCGTAGTTCGTCAATATATTGGCGATATTGATAGATTTAGAATCTTAAAGCATGAAAAGAAAGGTAAAGTGGAGGCCTTTATTTATTACGACTTCAAATATGTAGAGACCTTTACGGGTGAACCTGAAATATGGGTGGCTTATTTCGATGACAACGGAAAGTATTGGTCGCATTATTATACAGGCATCGTACAGAAGCAGCCGTTGTTTGTCAAGTGGTATTCCTCTTATCCTTTGATTAATGAGCAGGGTGATTTGCAAATTGAGGCTTGTCTGTTACGGCAAATGTCATCATTCATCATGCCTTTTGGTGCCCCAAGTTATCAATTGGTCAAAGATGGCTTGATGTTGACCTTGGATTTGGAGACTTTGCGCAAGGATTCCGATGGCGATGGTTTGACGGATATTGTCGAGGCCAAGTTTCGCACTGATCCCAATAATGATGATACCGATGGCGATGGCATTCCTGACAATTTGGACATGAATCCTCGCTTTGCCTCAAATAGAACGGACAAAAGTATCATTTTTGAGGCGTTGATTAACGATGATGAGGATATTTGTTATGATTTTAAGGATTGCGAGTCTGTTCTATCCATAGATGAAAGTCCTGAGGTACATTGTGTTGCGGATACCACCGAAACCATTTTGATCGTGACGGATGAACTTGGATTGCAAAACATTCAGCCGAAATCGTTCCGAGTGATTATTCTTACTACGGAAGAGTATGAAAACAGTCCGAGGTATTTCAAAAATGACTTGTGCAGGATGCGTATTTCGCCTTTGTTCAAAGTTGACGGCGAAAAGGACACATATATTTTTGATTATGGGTTTAATACTTGGGGAGCGGGCTATTGGGTGAAAAAAATGGAGAAGGGTTGGAGAGTCGTACAAACCTATATGATTATTTCATGATATGATTCTTGAGAAAATATCAGCCCGCCTGAATCTCCTTCAAGCGGGCTGTTTTATATTGTGTCACAAGGGAGTTACTCCACAACGACCTTCTTCACCTCAACACCATTCCCATTGCTGATGTGGACGAAATAAACGCCCGCAGCATCCAAACGGAGTTGCTGCAATCCGTTCGCCTCGTTGAGGCTGAGGATTTGCTGTCCCATGGCATTGAAAATGCTGATATTGCTTTCTTCAGCCAGTTCGATGTTGAAGCTACCGCTGGTCGGGTTAGGATAGATGGTGTTGGCCTTTGGCTCCACTCTCTCTTCTACATCGGTGATGATGCAGGCTCGGGGGAAGGTGATGTCATCAATCCATACGCAGTCGTTGCCAGCTTGTCCGCTCAAGTTCTTGTCATAAATCCATTCGAACACATGGCTACCCGTTTCAAACTCGAAACTCACATAGGTCCAGTCGTTTTCGCCCGACCACCAGTCTTTTTTCTTGCCGTCGATGAAGAAAGCGAAAATGTCTTTGTGGAATTCGGTCGAGGTCTTGAACCAGAAGCTGATTTCACTATCGGTGAGGACCTCGGCATAGGCGATCAGGTATGAAGTCTCGTTGTCGGCAATATCGCCTGAACGTGCGCTGAAGGTGCCATTATGGGCTTCCTCTTCGGTGATGAACCAATGGCGGTCACCGGCGTGCTCCCATTCAACGAAGTTGAAGTCGGCGCTCTCAAAGGTCTCTATGGCCACACCAACGCCAAAGGAATAGTTGTAATCGGTGGTATAGGCACCTGTGTGGAGACCGAGGTCGACATGGAAAGTGGTACCGCTGATGATGTCGTAGTCGGTGTCTATATTGACATCAATGCTGAAATTGCCATCTCTGTCGATGTTGCCAATCTGGTAGGTGGTCTCATCGAAGTGGACACCTTGGCCCGCGTAATCAACGGTCATGTAGGCGTTTGGTGCCATAGCATGTCCTGCGTTCTTTCCAGTGATGCGTAAGATGCCCTGTTCACCTGGGTCGAGATAGCCGTTGCCGTCGCCTTGAGCTTCTACTAACTCAAATCCGATGAATTGCAGGTTGGGTGCCAAGGCGAGGAAAGACTTCTGTGTGGTATGTGTGACATTGTCAATGTATGTGGTGAAGTTCAAGGTGAAGATGGTCTGGTCAGGGATGTTGTCGGCAATGTCAATCGCGCCTAAACGGTGGTCCTGCATGGTGCTGTTCGGTGCAAACTCATCGATGGTGAAGTTGCCTTCGAGCGCGTTGATGTATTCACAGTCGGAAGTCACAGCGGCGTGGACATTGTATGCTGTTGCATTGCCTTTGTTGTATAGGTTACCGTCCACCCAAAGTCCCTGCGCGCCACTTTGAGGTTCTCCTTCAAAGCTAATGATGTCGCCGTAAACGAATGGAATGCTTCCATCAAATCCGGTCACTTCGAAGGTCTGTGGCCAGGCACTTTGTCCGGTGACAATGAGTTGCATTTCCCCAACCGTTTCAAGGGCGGGATCAAAGGTCAGTTCGGCGTTGCCGTTGGCATCGGTGATGCCATAGCCGAGAAGGGTCTCGCCATCGAACAGACTGACACGGAAGTTTTCGAGTGGCTGGTCGAAACGGCTGACGTGGACGGAAGTAGTGGTGGCACCAACTGCGATGCCTTGTTCGTATAAAACATTGGGTGTGAAAGGCTCTTCAAACCAAGGATACAAGGCAGCATCACCCAAGACGTTAAGGCAGTAGACGTTCCAACGCAGGCAGCCGTTCTCCAGTTCTCCTTCATCAAAAGGAATGACTACCCAAGGCGCAGTGGCTATTTTGGCCTCGCGTATGGCCATGCCAACGGTGGCAATATGATCGTTGCAATAGGCGTCCACGAACTCACGGTGGATATGGGCTGCCATACCATCGCCCCAAGGCACATACCAACCATAGCGTGAGTTACCCGTGGTAACCACGAATCCAGTTTCAATCGTAATCATTTTCTCAAGGATGCAACTCGCAGGGAAGTTGCCGCAGATGCAACCATGGGAGTGGAAGAGCATATAGTTGTGATGGATACCGTCGTTGCCAGCAAAGTAATTGTTGTGCATCGAAGAGGCATCCCAACCGGCCACAACGTCAGTGTTGGCGTGGCCCACATGGTGCACATATTGTCCTCCATTGCCGAAGACGCGCTTAAAGTCACCACCGCTCCAGTTGAGGTGGGGTGTGGCATAATAGCGTTTGAAGTTATAGTCTTCAGGATAGCCTATGGTGGTGTAGTCATAATCGGTGTTCGTACCGATGAGGCGTTCCATGTCGGTGCTGCCATAGTAGCCGTCGCCCAGATGTTCGGCACCAAGGACGGGTGAAGTGAACTCACCCAAGACGGGTGTTTGCAAGTAGCTGAAGGTCTTGTGCATGATGGTCTCAAACTGGGCCTCGTTGTTGAAAGGCAGACGGCCGATGCTCAGCTCGGGCAGCAGGTCATCCTCGCCGACTTCGCCCCAACGGTCGTCGTTGTCATCGTTAAGGGTGCCGTCGAGGCAGGCATAGTACATGTCGGAGGGCAGTTGGTCCTCGTCGCCTTCTTGGGCAAAGCACCATAAAAAGCGGAAGGGCACGATGCTGACATCGCCGCCGAGGTTCACTATGGAAATGCCGTTTTCCTCGTATTCTTGGATGATATAGTTGCGGATTTGTTCTTGCACGTCCCGGCCTTCCATTGTGGCATAAATCTCTTCCAAAGAGACAATGCGTGTGCGGATGCCCTTGTCGTTATATAGGTTGAGGTATTCGCCGAAGCGGGGAGCCCATTCTTCGGAGGTGATGACTAGCATGTCATAGCCTCCAATGGTACGACCACGCCTGTGGTAAGTGCTTAGCACGTTTTCATTCTGGGCTAAGCGTTTGATGGAGGCCTCGTTCTCAGGCGTTAGCCACAGCTTGCGGCTGTGGTCATCGCGGCTCGTGGTGGTCTCGATGCAGACTTTCACAGTACGGGCATAGCTAATCTTACCCGTGGCAGGAACGTATTGCATGGGCGTAAAGCCGCTGAAAGCAAAGGCCACACCGTTCAGATATTGTGTGTTGACGCTGCTGAAACTATGTGAAGGATAAGTGTTGGTTGAACGGTACACGCTCTCTTTCTTAGCAAAGGGAATTTCTTTCTCGTTGGAAATAGGGCGAGGTCGCTGATAAGGGTAGAGGTTAAATGTGCCATCAAGTTCCACGAAATCAGAGAATTCTACCTTGATGGAAACTGCCTCTTGACCTTGGGGCAGCATTAGACTGACGTTTTGCCACGGCAGGGTGGGTTCGCCCACTTGACCCATGGGCAGACAGCCTTGAAGACCGATTTGTTGGTAGCCGTCGCGCTCGCTGACGACAGGCTGGCTGTAATGATAGGTTTGTTCAATGGTTTGGGCCTGCGCAAAAAGGGCGGCAGCCAATAGTGCTAAGATGAGCTGTGGTTTTTTCATTTTCAATGAGTAAATTTGGCCGCAAAATTAGAAAAAAAGCTGTGTTTTTTGTTTTTTTCCTACTTTTGCCCTTTAAATTTTGAAAAAATGGAAAAAATTAGAGCTGCCGTAGTAGGTTATGGCAATGTGGGCCGCTTCGCACTGGAAGCCTTGGAAGCCGCCCCCGATTTTGAAGTGGCAGGCATTGTCCGCCGTAATGCTATTAAAACCATTGAACTCTCTGCTTACGAAGTGGTGAAAGATATCAAGGAACTGAAAGACGTGGATGTGGCCATCTTGGCTTGTCCCACGCGCAGTTGTCCCGAGTATGCCAAACAGATCCTGCCTTTGGGCATCAATACCGTGGATTCCTTCGATATACATACTTCCATTGTCGACTACCGCCGCGAGCTGATGCCTCTTAATAAGGTAACGAAGACCGTCAGTGTCATCGCTGCAGGTTGGGACCCAGGCTCGGATTCCATTGTCCGCACCTTGATGCAGAGTCTTGCGCCTAAAGGCTTGTCATACACTAATTTTGGTCCAGGCATGTCGATGGGCCACAGCGTCTGTGTGCGTTCCAAGAAAGGCGTGAAGAATGCCCTCTCGGTGACCATTCCGTTGGGCGAAGGCATCCACCGCCGCATGGTGTATGTCGAACTGGAAGACGGTGCTACCTTGGAACAAGTGACCAAAGACATCAAGGCCGACCCGTATTTCGCCAGCGATGAGACCCACGTGTTTGCCGTGGATAGTGTCGATGCAGTGCGCGACATGGGGCATGGTGTTAATCTTGTGCGCAAGGGCGTCTCGGGCAAGACCCAGAACCAACGCATGGAGTTCAACATGAGCATTAATAATCCTGCTTTGACGGGTCAGGTGCTGGTCAATGTGGCCCGCGCCACGATGCGCCTGCAACCGGGCTGCTACACGATGGTGGAGATTCCTGTCATTGACATGCTCCCTGGCGACCGCGAGGAACTGATTGGGCATTTGGTTTGATTGGAGCAATGGAACACAAAACCCGAGTCCAAACCGTCATTGCGGTCTTCATCGCGGGCACAGAACCGCGATTGACCCGCAATCCCTTGCGCGATAGGGTGTTGTCTTCGCGCTCGGGAGATGGCGGATCCTTGTCCGCCATGACGGTTAAAGGCGTAATGCAGTCCTTCTTTGTGATAGTGTGCTTGTTATTGTCCTCCTGTGCCAAACAGCAAGACAAAATCGAGACGCTCTTATCGCAGATGACCATAGAAGAAAAATGTGGTCAACTGACCTGCCCAATAGGTTTCAACTTCTACGGCAAGGAGGGTGATTCGCTTTGGCTTGCCGATGACTTCATTGGGATGATGGACACGCTGCCGCTCGGTTCCTGCTGGGCGGTGCTTCGTGCCGATCCATGGTCAAGGAAGACTGCGGAAACAGGCTTAAAGCCGCGCGAATCGGCAAGGTTGCTGAACATGATGCAGCGCCATGCGGTGGAGAACACGCGTCTTGGCATCCCTCTGTTGTTTTGCGAAGAAACACCCCATGGCCACATGGCGGTAGGCACTACCGTTTTTCCGACGGGTATCGGACAAGCCTCCACTTGGGACCCTGCGCTGTTGGGGCAGATGGGTGAGGTGATGGGGCGCGAAGTGCGTCTGCAAGGGGCACAAGTCGGCTATGGCCCCGTCCTCGACATTGCCCGCGACCCGCGTTGGTCGAGGGTTGAGGAGACCATGGGTGAGGATCCGTATCTTTCAGGTGTGTTGGGTGCGGCAGTCGTGCAAGGTATGCAGAAAAACGTTTGCGCTACTTTGAAACATTTGGCCGCCTACGGCATCCCCCAAGGCGGTCACAATGCTGCCACGGCGGAGGTGGGCCAGAATCGTTTGATGACGGACTATTTGCTTTCTTTTGAAAATGCCATCAAACAAGGTTTTGCTAAATCTGTGATGACCTCCTATAATACCATAGACGGTGTTCCATGTTCGGCCAATGAATGGCTTTTGCAGGACATTTTGCGCAACTCTTGGGATTTCAAAGGCGTGGTCTTTTCTGATTTGAATGCTGTGAATGCCATCTATGCCACGCAACATGTGGCTGCCGATCCTGCCGAGGCTGCTGCCATAGCTTTGAAAGCAGGTGTCGACATCGACTTGGGTGGTTACAACTATGGCGGCTATCTGAAAGAAGCCTTGCAACGCGGCTTGGTCACCGAAGCCGATATTGACTGTGCCGTGCGCCATGTATTGCAACTGAAATGTGACCTCGGACTGTTTGAAAATCCTTACGTTGACGAGGCTTTGGCCGAAGCCGAGGTTGGCACGAAAGAAAATGCCCAATTGGCCAAAAAAGTGGCTTTGGAATCTGCTGTTTTGCTAAAAAACGATGGCGTTTTGCCTTTTGGCGATCCTATTAAAAAGGTAGCCGTCATCGGGCCGAATGCAGACAATATGTACAACCAATTGGGCGACTATACCGCCCCGCAAGACCCCGACCGCATCGTGACCATGCTTGAAGGCATCAAAGCGAAGGGCAGGGCAGAGGTGACCTACGCCAAAGGTTGTGCAGTGCGTGATGAGAACGATGCCGACATTGATGAAGCCGTGCGTATTGCCAAGGCCGCAGATGTGGTAGTGTTGGTGGTAGGCGGTTCATCCGCTCGTGATTTCAAGACAAGCTACGAAGAAACCGGTGCTGCCATTGTCAATGCATCCATTTCCGACATGGATTGCGGCGAAGGCTATGACCGCTCCACTTTGAAGCTTTTGGGCAAGCAAGAGGAACTGATGCAGCGCATCTACGCGACGGGAAAACCTGTCGTGACGGTCTACATTCAAGGTCGCCCTTTGGACATGAATCTAGCCTCCGAAAAATCCAATGCATTGCTGACGTTGTGGTATCCAGGCATGGAAGGAGGCTCTGCCTTGGCCGACATCCTTTGGGGCGACTGCAATCCTGCTGGTCGTTTGCCTATCTCCGTGCCGCGTTCGGTGGGACAGATTCCTGTCTATTACTCCCAACCTCAAACGGGCGATTATGTGGAGGAAACCGCCAAGCCGTTGTTCCCCTTCGGCTATGGTTTGAGTTATACCCAATTCGAATACAGTGACCTTAAGGTTGAGAGTGTACCTGAAAGAGCTGGTGCTTTCTTAGTTACCTTCAGTGTAAAAAACATCGGCCCCTTTGATGGCGATGAAGTCGTTCAACTTTATGTCCGCGATGAAGTGGCCAGCGTTGCCCCAGCCTCAAAATTACTGAAAGGGTTCCAAAGGGTGCATATTAATAAAGGTGAAACTCAGCAGATGGATTTCTATCTCACTGAGCGCGATTTGGCAGTGTATTCCAAGGAAAAAGGCTGGCATGTGGAGCCAGGCAAGTTTACGGTTATTGTTGGTGGGGCTTCGGATAGAAACGAAATTTTTCGTAACTTTGTAGTGGAATAAGCAATATTTTTTGTTTCTTTGCCGAGTCTAATAGTATTTGGAACTACGGATGGAATTAAGAGTTTAAAAAACAGTTAAATAAAATGAAGAGAATTGTATTTATAATGTGTTTATTCGCCATGATGGCGGCAGGCTTGAGCGCCAAGGCGCAGGGTATTACGATAACCTTGTATCCAGGGTGTACATGGATTAGCTATCCAAACACAGAAGTAATGGATATTCCAACGGCTTTAGGCGACTTTGTTCCCATGGAAGGTGATATTATTAAATCACAGAATGCCAGTGCCGTTTATCATAATGGAATATGGATTGGACTGGAAAACTTCACCCCAGGTCGTGGCTACAAGTACTACTCGAACCGCTCTGAGATTGTCGAGTTTGTCTTTTCACGAGGCTTTTCTTCTGTAACCACTGCTGAACCAATTGATATCACTGCAACAAGTGCATTGGTAGGCGGCACGGTTAATATGACAGAGGGCGGTCATGTGTTTCTGCGTGGTGTGTGCTGGGGAACGGAGCCGGGTCCTAACATTGATGGCAATCACACTACTAACGGCACGAGCATAGGTGATTTCAGCGAAACACTTGTCGGTCTAACTCCAGGCACAGTTTACTATGTGCGCGCCTATGCGGTGACTGATTATGGCCTTAAATATGGAGAGGAGAAATGGTTTATTCCGATTGACAATAGTAATGTTCCCGAAGGCGCAATCAATGGTAAGTTTACCATCAATAGCAATGGCAACCAAGTGTATTTCTCGCAAGGCAATCTGCAATATATTGGCAGTGCCAGCACACCTTATTGGAAATTTGCCGACAATCAATGGGATTGTTTGGGAACCACCACAGACCAGAACAGCAACAGCCAGACTGTTGACCGCGATTTGTTCGGTTGGGGAACGAGTGGTTGGAACTGCGGCAATCATTGTTATCGCCCATGGGATACGGACAATTCTTTTGGTGCATACTATGGTCCTGCGGGTGCAAATAATTTGACAGGCACATATGCCAATTCGGATTGGGGTGTCTATAATTCCATCTCCAATGGAGGCAATCAGCCCAACCAATGGCGCACCTTGAGTGCAGCTGAATGGAAGTATGTATTCGACAATCGAACAACGGACTCTGACATCCGCTTTGCTAAAGCCGTTGTGAACAATGTGAATGGCGTGATTCTTCTGCCGGATGATTGGAATAGCAACTATTATGACCTAAGTGACACGAACATGAAAGATGCTGACTTTACCAGTAATACGGTCTCTGCTTCAGAGTGGAGCTTTTTGGAGCGGCGCGGTGCAATCTTTCTACCTGTTACGGGCTACCGTTATGGGGCTTCTGTCAGGTATGTTGATAGCCGTGGCCACTACTGGTCAAGCTCATTTGTCAATGACAAATATGCGTACGGAATGAACTTTTACGATTCTTCGGATTTGAATCCGCAAGACTGTTGCAATCGCACCTATGGACGAGGTGTGCGCTTGGTGTGTGTAGCCGAGTGATTTTGGCAACTTAGCTAACTTTCACGTTCACAATACCGTTCCTGTCGCAACGCACCACGATGCGCTTGTATTCGACATTGCCTTCATATACGCATTGTATGATGATGGTGATGTGATAGACTTTCTTGCCTTCTATAGGTTTGTATTCGTTGTCCTCCCAAGTACCAGAAAGAGGGAAACTCGGGTTGTCCATTTTGCGGGTGTATTCCGTGAAGTTGTACCTCAAAATGTCATTGATGCCTCGGAGTGGATAAGGGCTGGCCTTGGCCAATTCGCTGGGCCATAGTTGCACTTTCTTGCGGTAGAGTAAAACTTTCTCGTCTTTGCCGCTCACCTCGGCGAAGAGCGGATTACGGCTACGTAACTTGATGACTTCGGGGATGATTTTGTCGCTGTCGATGAAGTCGACACTGTCCTTGCTCCAACCGATGTATCTTCCTTTGACGCGAAAATCAGTACGCGTGTCGAAGACCTTACTGCTGACACGACGAGCGAAGATGAGTCGTAACCAGTCTTTCAGCCTATCCTTAAACATGTAGCTGATTACCAATGCAATAAGGAAAGGTAAGGTGAAGTTGCCATACCGTTGTTGGAAGAAGAACGAAGATAGTGTAGCCACTACCATGGCAGTACCGGCAGCAAGGCTGTAGAGAATCTGCTCCACTAGGAAGGTGTTCTTACGCTTGGTGGCGTTAAGATAAAGGTCACTCTCACTGAATTTTTTGAGCAGGCTGGCGCGGAAGACAAAGTCTTCGTTGCCTTTTTCATCATCAATCTTCACGCATATATAGCCTTTTTGCTCCCGATAATTCCTCTCACCGATCAGTATTTCTTTGAAACGGGTTTCGATTTGTGGATATTCCTCGGGATGGCTGACACGAATGGCATCGCGAAGGCGATAGGTGTATTTTTCCAACACATTGCTCAAGAATTCGTCGCCGTAAGCAAAGACCTGTCGGGTTCGGTCGGTGGCATTTTCCTCGTTCAGTTGGTTGAACAGGCCACGGAATCGTTCTAATACTTTGTGGCCATCTTCTAAAAATTGTAGGCAAGCGTCCTTCCTTGTAGCTGCATCAGATTGCTGTAACGCTGAAAAACACGCGTCGCGGAAAGCGCTCTTGGCGATGGCGCAATACATCTTGATGGTATGGGTGAGGTCAAGCGTGTCGTCGGGTGCGGCGTGCAAGTCATCGAAATTGGTCGTGAGTGCCTTGCTGGGCAGCAGCTCGTTGTTGTTGGCCAATTCATGCAATTCATACGCTGGAGTGATAAGTCTGACGCCCGACTTGAGGTCGCGGTAAAAGTCATCTTTGCTGTACTTGGCCGCGTTGATGTCGAGACTGTTGGGCACAAAAATCCACGTATTCATTACATAGTCACGGAATTTCGCCGGTTTATTGGCTTGTTCTGTGTTGAATCCCACTTTGAACTCCAAAGTGAACTTGTCGTGGATTTTTGTGCTCAGGTCTATCATGGTTTAGTCTTTTTCGTATTCGTCGTAAAGGTTGAAAAGTTCGGGGTGTTTCCCCATGACTTTTCGGGAACGATAGTAGTCCCAAATCTCAGCCAAGTCCTTATCGTAATCGCCTGAAGGATAGATGATTTTCTCAAGTGAACAGAGCTTCTTTTTATAATCAATGAAGCCAAGTGCAATGGGCAAATGCGCTCCTTCAGCAATGACATAAAACCCTTTTTTCCAATGTTTTACCTTCTTTCGTGTGCCTTCGGGGCAGATGACCAGATGGGTGTTTTCGCATTGGCTGAACATCTCGACCATCTGTTCCACGAGGTGGTTTTGGTGACCACGGTCGACGGGAATGGCACCGAGTTTCTTCAAGGGCCTACTCAGAATGCCACCACAATATTGGAAGAACTCGATTTTCATCATGGCCTTGAAATTGATGCCTTGAGACCAATAGAAGGCCAAGCCGATGAAGAAGTCCTTGATGGCGGTATGTGGTGCAACGATGCAAACGGCGTTGCCGAGGTTAGGGTAGGTGTTGACCACTTTCCATCCTCCGAGCTTGAGCCTCGTTTTCCCTATGAATTGTTTAAATCCCATTTTTATGGAAATTGTAGAGACGCAAAATCTTGCGTCTCTACAATTTATTATTGATTACCAAATATTTGCACGTTCTTCAGGAGCAATGTACATGCCGTTTTCAGGCTGAATATCGAATGCCTCGTAGAAGTGCGGCATTGAACCGAGAGTGCGGTTAACGCGAGCCTCAGCGGGTGAATGCACGTCGGTCTTCACTTGGCGCTCGATGTACTTGTCGCGTGAATTGTTACGCCAGATGGTGCCGTAGCTGATGAAGAAGCGCTGGGCGGGCGTGAAGCCATCGATGCTTTGGTTGGCCTTTGCCTCTTCGGTCATCTGGTAGGCATCCCATGCCACATTGAGGCCACCGAGGTCGGCGATGTTTTCTCCGAGGGTGAGTTGCCCGTTGATTTGGTAGCCCCTCACTTGGAATTCGTCGAAGAGCTTCACAAGTTGCTTGGTGCGTTCGGCGAACTGAGCGGCATCTTCTTCGGTCCACCAGTTGTTGAGATTACCCTTTTCATCATACTTGCAGCCTTGGTCGTCGAAGCCGTGAGTCATCTCGTGACCGATTACCACACCAATGCCACCGTAGTTGACGGCATCGTCAGCGTCCATATTGAAGAACGGAGGCTGAAGAATAGCGGCGGGGAACACGATTTCATTCATCTCGGGGCTATAGTAGGCATTGACAGTCTGCGGAGTCATGAACCACTCTTCCTTGTCGACGGGCTTTCCGATTTTGGCCATTTCCCTTTCGTTCTCAAAACGGATGGAACGGTGTACATTCGCGAAATACGAATCAGGTGTGACTTCATACTTGCTGTAGTCCTTCCACTTGTCAGGATAACCGATTTTCACGTTGAAGGCATCGAGTTTGACAAGGGCCTTGGCTTTGGTTTCTTCGCTCATCCAGTCGAGATTCTTGATGCGCTCTCCAAGAGCCACGCGCAAGTTTCCAACGAGGTTCAACATGCGTTCTTTGGCTTCAGCAGGGAAATGCTTTTCCACATAAAGCTGACCGATGGCTTCACCCAGACAACCCGAAGTGGCGTCAAGGATGCGGCGCCAACGGGGCTGCTGCACTTCCTGACCGTAGAGGTAGTTACCATAGAAGCTGAAGTTCTCAGCATCGAGGTCGCTGCTCAACATAGAGGCGCTACCATGGATAACCTTCCAACGCAGGTAGTCCTTAATGGTGTTGAGGTCGGTGTTGAGGATGATTTTGTCCATCGCTGCCATGAAGTCTGGCATTCCCACGTTAAGGCTTTCAATCATCGGGGCACCAGCGTTCTTGAAATAGGTGTTCCAATCGAAGTTAGGCATCGTTTTCTGCAATTCGACAAGTGTTCTCATGTTGTAGGTCTTGTCAGGGTCACGACGATCCACACGAGTCATCGAGTTAGTGGCCAACTGTGTCTCAAGACTCAAGATGCGCTTGGCCTTGTCGGCAGCAGCCTCTGGCTCTGTTCCTGTGAGTTCAAACATCTTGGCCACATGTTCGACATATTTGTCGCGCATTTCTTTCGACTCTTTAGCAAGGTAGTCTTCGCGGTCGGTAAGGCTCAAGCCACCTTGATAGAGGTGCATGATGACCATCTCGGCATTTTTCGGGTCGGGGCTCCCGCCGGCTCCAAAGAAACCACCAATACCATCGCTGTGTAACTTGCCTAAAAGCTCGGCCAGTTGGGCTTTGTCATTAAGGTTGTCAATCATCTCGAAATACGGCATCAGCTCGCTGTAGCCGCGCTCATCGATGGCGATGGTGTCCATGCCAGCATTGTAGAAGTCGCGGATTTTCTGAGCAACGCTACCTTGTTGCGCGGTGGTGTCTTGCGAGACCTCATCTATGATGTCTTTGATGAGAAGCTCGTTGTGTTGGTCAATTTCCGTGAAAGCTCCGTAGGTGGAGTATTCTTCTGGGATCGGGTTGTTTTTCAACCACTCGTCGTTAACAAAGCGGAAGAAATCCTCAGCGGGGTTGATTTCGGTGTCCATATTGCTCAACTCGATGGCAGGAACAACTTCTTTCTTCGGTTCTGGTGTTTGTGTCTCGACTGCTTTCTCGGCGCAGCCTGCTGCCATTGTACATAATGTCATCATGGCGATAATGTGTTTTTTCTTCATTTAAGTATTTGATGTTTAAAGATTTAAGATTCAAAGATTCAAGATTTATGTGAGATTCCCTTCGGGAATGGATAGCATGTTGTGTGTAACACGGCGGCATGAACAAGTTTTGGTAGGTAAGTGTCCCAAGCCGCCGTCTGGAAAAATAACGGCACTTTGCCATTCCCGTAGGGAATCTTCATCCTTTCCATTATAGATATCCCTCCAATTTCAGTTCCGTCTGCAAAGTCCTTAAATACGGCCTTTCTTCCACCATCTTCTCAAACTTATCTTTGTCGGTATAGGCCTCGATTTCGGCAGGGCGCTCCATCAACTCGGGCTTGAGTTGGTATTGGTTGTTGTGCAGGGTGTTCTTCAAATGGTGCTTCAAGGCAGTCATGCCCTCTGTGTCGTGCTCAAAGAGCAGGTTGTCGACACTAAAATGGATTTCGGCGTTGCCCATTAATTTAGGAGTGTATTTTCCCAATGCCGCCGCGAAGTTGGGAGACACGTTTTTATATCGGTTGACGAAGTCAGCCCATGCAGTTGTGAGCTGCTCTTGTGTGAACGGCGTGTCCCAAGTCTCTTCTTTTTCCTCAGCCTTTTGTCCAGCTTGCTGCATGGCCTTGTTGATGCTGATGCTGCTCGTGGCACCACGCGGACGGACGACAGGTGCGGCGGAGGTGGCGGTTGTGGCGGACGTTGAGCCCGTCGAAACGCCGCTTGTAACTGGTGGGTTTACGGATTGTGTAGGTTGAGGCTGTTGAGGTTTTTGTGAAGAGATCGGCCCTTCGACAGGCTCAGGGACCTTAGAGCTAACTGCAGGCTCAGGGTCCTTGGAATTAACTGCGGGCTCAGCGGCCTTAGTCGTTTGAGTTAAAGGGCTGGTGGAAGCCACTCCCCCTTTTAAGGGGGTAGGGGGGATTCCACCACCCGTATTTACTTGATTTGTTGGTTGCATTGCTGGCCTATTCTGCGGCATCTGCACAGGTTGTGCTTGCGCCGTAGGCATATTCAAGGCTTGGCTGCACAAGGCGCACATCTTCAACAAGGCAATCTCCAGATGCAGGCGTTTGTTGTTGGCAGCACGGTAGTCAATGTCGCACTTGTTGTTGATTTCCAATGCTCTGATGAGGAAAGGCATAGGGCAGGTCTGCGACTGTGTCAAATAACGCTGCCGTAGTTGCTCGCTTACCTCCAAGAGCTGTACAGTAATCGGGTCTTTGCACACCATGAGGCTTCTCAAATGGTTGCCTAAGCCGTTTATGAAATGCTGGGGCTCAAAGCCCTTGCTGATGATGTCGTTGAGAATGAGCAGGATGTCGCTTGTGTTGCCATGAAGGATGTGGTCGACAATTTGGAAATAATAGTCATAATCCAAAACATTCAGGTTGTCGATGACATCTTTGTAGGTAATATTTTTGCCAGAGAAGCTGACCATCTGGTCGAAGATGGAGAGGGCATCGCGCAAGGCGCCGTCGGCCTTTTGCGCGATGATGTTCAAGGCTTCGGGCTCGGCTGATACGCCTTCACTTTGGGCCACAAAGGCCAAATGCTTGGCAATATCATCAACTGTAATCCGCTTGAAGTCAAAGATCTGGCAACGTGAAAGAATGGTCGGAATGATTTTGTGCTTCTCGGTGGTGGCCAAGATGAATTTGGCGTACGCAGGTGGTTCTTCCAAGGTCTTCAAGAAAGCGTTGAAAGCCGCCGCCGACAGCATGTGGACCTCATCGATGATGTAGACTTTGTATTGTCCGATTTGTGGAGGAATCCTCACCTGGTCGACCAGACTGCGGATGTCTTCCACCGAGTTGTTGGAAGCAGCGTCCAACTCGTAAATGTTGAAAGAAGCGTTGTTGTTGAAGGCACGGCACGACTCGCATTCGTTGCATGCCTCAAGGTTCTCGGTGGGGTGGAGGCAGTTGATGGTCTTGGCCATGATGCGGGCGCAGGTGGTCTTGCCCACGCCACGCGGACCGCAAAACAAGAAGGCTTGCGCCAACGTGTTGTTGCGAATGGCGTTTTTCAACGTGTTGGTAATGGAGCCTTGACCCACAACGGTGTCGAAGGTCATCGGCCTGTATTTTCTAGCGGATACGACGAAATTTTCCATATCGGGGAAGCCTTGGTTTTAAACCGACAAAGGTACAACTTTTCGGTGTTGCTTTGGCGAAGTTGCAACATTTTTCGCTTTTTTACCTTTTGTATTGAAAATCATCCTATTTTTGTGCCTATGAAAATGCTGTTTCTCGTTCCGAAGGTCACAGGTCGTGTGATGTACATCTTCGATTTGGTGCTCAAGCAGTTGCTGGGTATTGAATACGATTTGACTACTGATAGCGAGCAATTCAAGGCTTTTGAGGGACCGAAGTTGCATTATGGAATGCAACGTCTTGGTGATGAATCTTTTGTGAAGGCCGTTGACATTCTTTTTGAAAGGCATATTCACGAGCAGTCGTTTCGCACGGTGGAATTTGAGGGCACGCTGGCGCCATATGCGGTCTACGGACAGGGCAATTTGTTGCCTTTCGATGTCTTTGCCGCTTCTTTTTTCCTCGTCTCGCGCTATGAGGAATACCTTTCGCAGGTGCGTGACCAGTATGGCCGTTTTCGTGCCGAGTCTACGTGGATGTTCGAGAATGGCATGCTTCAAAAACCTTTGGTGAACATTTGGGCTTTGGCTTTGGGAAACAAGTTGAAATCCATCTATCACAATCTTGACCTTAAACGGCCTAAGTTCACTTTTACCCCGACCTACGATGTGGATGCGGCCTGGGCTTATAAATGCAAGGGATTGTATCGCACGGTGGGCGGTTTCTTGAAGGATTTGACTTCAGGCGACCGTGAGCGCATCCGTGAACGCCATCAGGTGTTGCGAGGCAAACGCAAAGACCCATTTGATTCCTTTGACTTCCAGTTTGAGTTACAAAAAGAGTTCAAACTCAAGCCCATCTATTTCATTCTTTGCGGCGAATATGACACCAACGACAAGAATATCTCCATTCGCAAGCCTGCTTTCCAAGCACTGATTAAGCGCTTGGGCGACTATGCCGATGTGGGCATCCATCCTTCGTTTTCTTCTTATCTCGACGTTGACAAATTGAGAAAGGAAATAGACGGACTTTCCGAGGTGCTGCATCGACCTTTGACCAAGAGCCGACAGCATTTTCTAAGAATGAACTTGCCACGTAGTTATCAGAAACTCATCGAGTTGGACATCAGTGATGACTACACCATGGGTTTTGCCTCGCAGGCGGGTTTCCGTGCAGGCATCGCCGACACATTCCGATTTTATGACCTTGAAAACGACATGGTCACCAACCTTCGAGTACATCCTTTTGCCTTGATGGACGGTACCATGCGCGACTATCTCAACCTCGATGTGGAAACCTCGTTCAATCTTGCCACTCAACTTGTTGACGAGGTGAAAGCGGTAGGAGGGACATTTATCTATCTTACACACAATGAAACCCTTGGCGGCGAGAAACGATGGGTCGGCTGGCCCGAGATGTACCGCCAACTATTAGAATATATCACCAAGGCCCCTGAGCTTGTGGTCGCTGAGCACGGCCGAAGCGTCGAAGGGCCGGTTTAAATTCTGAATTCGTTTTATGATACAATATCTCGTAAATAACCAAATCGACAAATCAAAATGGGACGCCACCATCGCTGAATGTGGCAACATCTACGCTTTTTCATGGTATCTCGACATGGTTCATCCCCAGTGGGAGGCCCTCGTTGAGGACGACTATCAGTCTGTAATGCCTTTGACGGGCGGTAAAAAATTCGGTATCAACTACCTCTATCAGCCTTATTTCGTTCAACAGTTGGGCGTGTTTTCCAAAGAGCCCGTGACGCCCGAAAAGACTAATGAGTTTTTGAATGCCATTCCTACTAAATACCGTTTTGCCGAGATCAGGTTGAATGAAAACAATATCTTCGACAACGATGTTCAAGGTGTTGAATATCATAGAAATGTGCTGCTTGACTTGAATCGTGATTATGAGGCTATCCGTGCGGGTTATCACCAAAACACAAAGCGCAATTTGGCCAAGGCGGAAGACAATAATCTGCAATTGGTCACAACGGTGATTCCTTACCATGTGGTGGCCTTGTTCCGCGACAACCGTGGCGCTTTGCTCGACAAGTGGGGTGATGCCGAGTACGGTGTGCTGACCCGTTTGGCTCAGGTGGCCCAGCAACGGAATGCCGCCTTTATGTTGGGGGTGAACGAAAAAGGAATAGGACAGTTGATTTGTGCCGCCATCTTCATGAAAACCAAGGATCGCATCACTTTCCTGTTTTCAGGTCTGACCGTGGAGGGCAAGCAACGCCAAGCCATGACCTATCTCTTGGATCAGGTGATACAAAAATATGCCAACCAACCGTTGACTTTTGATTTCGAGGGCTCAGATGATGAGAATTTGGCTCGTTTCTATCTTGGCTTTGGCGGTACGGAGGCCAAATACCCATCCTATACTTCCAATCGGCTTTCGCCCATCGGTAAAGCTTTGCTTAAGGTTTGGAAAAAGCACAAATAAACAACGCACAGACGCAACTTGTCTGTGTTCCAAAGCATTTCACACTAACTTGGTTGTTGTGAAGCGATAACGTTAAAGTGCTGTTATTTCTCAGCCTTGGGCTCTTCTTCTTTGGCCTCCTCGGCCTTGGCTTCAGCTTCTTTTTCAGGCTCGTCTTCGGCCCATTTGGTGGCTGCGCTCACTCCTGCCTTGACCGATTTGATGAGTGATTTGCCCAAATCCTCGCCCAAAGAAGCCCAGTCCTTACCGACTTTTTTCCAGTTTTCTTTCAAGCCTTCTGCCATGGTGATTATTCCTTTCTTTCTTTATTTTTGGCGTAATTCGTTTTAGAGTTTTAGTAATGCAAAAATAGGTAAATTTTGTAATGCACGATAGTTTTTGAAAAAAAATAATGGCTGTATTGCGAAAGATTTGTTTCTTTTCCCTATCTTTGTGCCAAATACCAACACTATGATTGAAATTCACAATTTAGAGAAAACCGACAGCGTCTTCAACCAATACATGGCTGAACTCCGCGATGCTGTCATCCAACAGGATCGTATGCGTTTTCGCCGCAACCTCGAACGCATCGGTCAGATTATGGCTTACGAAATCAGTAAGTCTTTTGAATATGATGATGAAGAGGTGACTACCCCTCTTGGAATCAAGTCGATAAGGACGATGCACGAGCAACCTGTCATTGCTACCATCTTGCGCGCTGGCTTGCCGTTCCACAATGGAATGCTCAGCATGTTTGACCAGGCGGACAGCGCCTTCATCGCGGCCTACCGCAAATATGACAAGAACGAGGAAGACTCTGAGATACGCGTTGAATATTTCTCTTCGCCCGATATCGAGGACCGTGTCCTGATTGTCTGTGATCCGCTATTGGCGACGGGCGAGTCCATCGTGAAGACTTTGAACGGCTTGATGGAGGACATGATGCCGAAGGAGATTCATATTGCTGTGGCTGTGGCTTCACAAGACGGTTTGGACTATGTGGAGCGCACCATGTCGCGCTTGCCCGTCACCATCTGGGTGGGCAGCGTCGACGAGGAACTGACGGCCAGAGCTTATGTCGTTCCTGGTATCGGCGATGTGGGCGACTTGGCATACGGTGAAAAGCGTTAAACTATAATGCGGCGTTTCGACGGGCTCAACGACCGCCAGGGTCCCTGAGCCTGTCGAAGGGCCCGATTTATCTGAATAATATGTCAGAAGAAAAGAAAAAACGCGATGGCTTTGGCTCGAAGATAGGCATCATTGCTGCCGCTGCGGGCTCGGCCATCGGATTGGGCAATATCTACCGTTTCCCATGCGAATTGGGCAACAACGGCGGCGCGGCATTCCTATTGGTTTATCTCGCCGTGGTCATCTTCCTCGGCATTCCTGTGATGTTGTCGGAACTAGTCATCGGTCGCCGTTCACAAAGCAACGCCGTCGGAGCCTTCAAGAAACTCGCGCCTAAGTCGGCGTGGTCGATTGTTGGCTATATGGGTGTGTTGTGTGGTTTCATCATCTTTGCGTTCTATTCCACCGTGTCGGGCTGGACGTTGGAATACATCATCAAGGCAGTGACCAACTCGTTCCAAGGCAAGGACTTGGCTGCCATGGAGCAAGACTTTGCCGACTTCCATAATATGGGCTGGCGCAATGTGATGTGGCAGGCCATCTTCATTTTCCTGACCGGCTTTGTGGTCTTCAAAGGAGTGCAAAACGGCATTGAGAGATATGCAAAAATCCTTATGCCGCTTCTCTTGGTCATCCTGATCGTCTTGGGTATACGCTCTGTTACGCTACCAGGGGCTAATGAAGGATTGTCGTTCTTATTCCATCCGGATTTCTCTAAAATCGATGGCAATGTCCTTATCAGTGCTTTGGGCCAAGGCTTCTTCTCACTGAGTCTCGGCATGGGAGCGCTCATCACCTATGGTTCATACATCAAGAAAAAAGACAACTTGACTTCCACCGCCTTTTCCGTGGTGCTTGCCGATACCTTGATTGCCGTTTTGGCGGGTCTTGTCATCTTCCCTGCAGCTTTCTCGTTTGGCATCCGCCCGACAGCAGGCATGGGACTGGTGTTCAATACGATACCGATGATTTTCAACCAGATGACAGGAGGCTATATTTTCTGTATTATCTTCTTCGTGCTGTTGGCCATTGCAGCGCTGACTTCCACGATTTCGCTGCTTGAGGTTGTGGTGGCCTACCTCTCCGAGGAGCTTCATATTAACCGCAAGTGGTCGACGGTATGGGCTTGTGTAGCCACGCTATTCATCGGTAGTTTTGCCTCGTTGAGTCTGATGGAGAACACGCCCTTTGCCATTGGTGGCAGAACGGTCTTCGACCTCATGGATTTTGTCTCATCCAATATCCTCTTGCCCCTCGGCGGCGTGTTGATCGTCATCTTCGTGGGTTGGCGATTGGGCAAGGCCAAGTTCTTCGAGGAAGTGACCAACGAGGGTACCATCAAAGCATCGTTGAAAAAGATTATCTTCTTTATTATTCGTTATCTGGCTCCCATTGCCATTACGATTGTGTTCATCAGAGGGTTGATTAACTAAAAGTCGGCGTTTCGACAGGCTCAACGGCCGAGGGTCCCTGAGCTTGTCGAAGGGCCCGAAACCAAAGAATATGGATTCCTTGCGCAAATGGTTTTCCTTCAGCAAAGGCGAGCGCGTCGCTATCATCACGATACTGGCAGTGATACTGGTATTGATTTTGGCTTGTCTGTTTCGTCCGTCGCGCAAGTCGCTGAGTGATGCCTCCTTGCACAACCTGGATTCCTTGTTGGCATTGCGTCAGGCGGCCATCGAGCAGCAACAACAGCAACAAACTGAGAAGCCTCAAGAGGTGGCGGAGCTGCATCCTTTTCCCTTCAATCCCAATACCCTCACGGAAGAGGAATGGCTGCAAATGGGTCTCACCGACCACCAGGTGCGCAACATCATGAACTACAAGGCCAAAGGTGGCAAGTTTTATTCGAAAAACGACTTGGGCAAGCTTTACACCATCAGCGAGGAAGAGTTTGCGCAGCTGGAACCTTTCATTGTGTTGCCTGAAGTATCAAGAGGGAAAAACACAAAATCTGCATCTCAAGGCGGCGTTTCGACAGGCTCAACGACCGCAACTAACTCAACGACAGCACCTTCTGAAAAGAAAGCCATTCCCATCGTCGACTTGAATACGGTAGACTCGACCACCTTGGTGGAGTTGCCGCAGATAGGCCCTTACACGGCGGTGCGCATCATCGAGTTCCGCGAGAAGTTGGGCGGCTTTGTCGACAAGGAGCAACTCCGCGATGTGAAGGGTATGGATGAGGCGCGTTTTGCAGCCATACAACCTTATATTAGTTTAGGTGCCATTGAGATTCGGAAAGTCGATGTCAACCGTGCGGATTTCAAGACCTTAGTGCATCATCCTTACCTCAGCTACGAGCAGGTGAAGTGCATCTTCAACCAACGCGAGAAGCGTGGCATGATCAAAAACTGGGCGCAACTGGAGGCATTGCTCAAGGAAGAAGGGGAGGTGAACCCACTTTTGGAACAGTATGTGAAGTATTGAAGTTTTTTCTTATTTTTGCGCCCTATTAATTTAGGAGTATCCCGCCATGCGCAAACTATATCTTATCCTTCTGTTTTTGGTTTTGGCTATGCCTTCTCGGGTGGGTGCTGCAACGCGAGGTGGAGATCAGCTGGCTGCTGAACTATAGGGGAGGGAGTTACCTGATTCCTTACCATGACATGTTTGAGCGTGAGTGCAAGATGCGTAACGTGTCGTACAACGTCATCGCTGATGCACAAGCCGACGCCATCCTTGCTGAAATTGCCGACCCTGGCGTGAACATGGATGAGATGAAACTGCAAAAGGTGCCACGCATCGCGGTCTATGCGCCCAAGAACAATCTGCCTTGGGACGATGCCGTTACCCTCGTGCTGACCTACGCTGAGATCCCTTACGACGTGGTCTACGACGACGAGGTGCTGCAAGGCGTGCTGCCCACTTATGACTGGCTCCATCTGCACCACGAGGACTTTACGGGGCAGTACGGCAAGTTCTGGGCACGCTACCGCAATTATCCATGGTACCAGGAGGATGTGCGTATGCAGGAAGCCACGGCGCAACGCTGGGGCTTTAGCAAGGTGTCGCAACTGAAACTCGCTGTTGTGAAAAAGATCCGTGAGTTCGTGGCAGGCGGCGGCTATATGTTCTCGATGTGCTCGGCACCCGACAGCTTCGACATTGCCCTCGCCGCCGATGGACTCGACATCTGCGACTATATGTTTGACGGCGACCCCATCCGTAGCGGCGACCCACAACGACTCAACTACGACAACTGCTTCGCTTTCACCGATTTTTCGGTTTCGATCAATCCACAGGAATATGAAGTCTCCAACATTGACGTTACCCAAGGCCGTTCGCGTCTGGTGAACGAGCAGAACGACTATTTCCTGCTCTTCGACTTCTCGGCCAAGTGGGATCCTGTCCCGACCATGCTCACCCAATGCCACGAACGCTTGGTGAAAGGCTTTATGGGACAGACCACTGCCTTCAATAAAAACTATGTGAAGCCTTCCGTTGTCGTTTTGGGCGACAATGGCGCGTTGAATGAGGACCGATACATCCACGGCAATTTTGGCAACGGTTTCTGGACCTTCCTTGGTGGCCACGACCCAGAGGACTACCAGCACATCGTTGGGGACCCACCTACTGAGCTTGACATGCACCCCAATTCGCCGGGCTATCGACTCATTTTGAATAATATTTTGTTTCCTGCAGCAAAGAAAAAGGAACAGAAAACCTGAAAATGTGTATATTTGCCGCTTTAAACTGAATTAAATCGTAAAAATCATAGACTATGAAAAGAAAGCTACTCGTTATCCTCGCCCTGCTTTTGGGCATCGCAACTCTTCAAGCCAAACCCGTGGATGTGGCTAAGGCACAACGTCTGGGACTGAGTTTTGCCCAGCATAAGGCCTTGTTTGCCAAAAACATGGTGCAAGACTTGCAACTGGCATACACGTACCGCGCCGACAACGGCATGGCGACCATGTATGTCTTCAACTTCGATGGAGGTTATGTCATTGTGGCTGCCGATGACAGTTCATCGCCCATCCTCGGCTATTCCGACGAAGGCAATTTCGTTTATGAAAACGCTCCCGATGGATTACGTTTCATGCTGGATGAAATCTCAAGAGGTATTGTCACAGTGGTTGAACAAGGCCGCCCCGTTTCGAACGACATTGTCTCACGATGGAAGAACCTTGAGGCATATGGTTATTTGCATGCAGATAAGGGCCTTCCTGTTGTTGAACCTTTGATTCAACAGCGTTGGGATCAAGGCACGCCGTTCAACTTGTATGTCCCCAGCGGTTGTCCGACAGGTTGCGTGGCCACGGCCATGGCGCAAATCATGAAGTATTGGGAATGGCCAGTGAAGGGAACAGGTGAACACAGTTATTACGCTCCTCTTTATGGTCAGCAATATGCCAATTTCGGGGCCACCACATACGATTGGGCCAATATGATTGATTACTATGGCAATGGTTCGAGTCAGGAGGAGAGAGAGGCAGTTGCGACGTTGATGTACCATTGCGGCGTTTCGGTCGACATGAACTATGAACCGAGCGGCAGTGGAGCCTATTCAGGAGACGTTCCTGGAGCCATTAGCACCTATTTTTCTTATACCGACAGGTCTGCTTTCATTTCTAAGGGTGGCAACTACGATGAATGGATAACCCTTCTTAAGTCGAACATTGACCAACGTTTCCCGATTTATTATTCAGGCCATGGTGATGACGGTGGACATGCCTTCATTTGTGACGGTTACGATGTTGACGGTCTGTTCCACTTCAACTTTGGTTGGGGCGGTTCCTACAACAATTACCTCCTTATCGATGGAGAGAACTTCGAATACTCGGGCAGCCAAGGTGTTGTCGTGGATTTTGTTCCCGACTATATCTTCAATGCCATGCCACAAGCTCCTGCAAATCTTGAAGTGACCATCGACAGTGATGTCTCGCTGATAGGCCATCTCACATGGACCAATCCTACCAAGGCTGAAACGGGTGAGCCTTTGACCAATATTGACAAGGTTCTCGTTTTACGTAATGGCTTTGTAGTCCACGAAATCGAAAATGTCCAGCCAGGACAATCCATGATGTGCGATGATGAGGTTCCTTTCTTCGACCAGTACGACTATGCTGTCCTGGCAATAAGTGGAACGTCGTATGGTCGCACAGCCCATACCAAGGCTGTCTTTGGTCCTTACTGCGAATGGACGGTTATCATGACATCATCTGATTTCCACGGATGGAACGGCGGCGGCATTACAGTGCAGAATGCTGCAGGCTCCTATATCGACTTTTTGACCACAAACACATCGGCTGCCCAGTTGCAAAGGTTCCAAATGGCTCTTGGCAACAATAACCTTTATTGGACGGAGCCCAGTTCTTCCATTGGGAACATCTCCTTTAAGGTGAAAGATCCTCAGAATCAAGTGGTTTATGAATACAATGGCCCTTCATCTGAATTGGATGCTGGCTTGCTACGCACCTTGAACAATTCTTGTGGCAACGAAAACACTTGTGAGGCGCCTTATAATTTGAGGGCTACGGTCGACCCTGATAACAACCAGACCATTGTCCTCACTTGGGATAGTGACCATGATCCTGAATTTGGCTATTGCATCTATCGCGATGGTTTCCTGTTCAACATGGCGCATGAGCTTCGCTATGTTGATGAAAACACTGACATCGGTGGGCATTGTTACTATGTGACTGCCCTATGCAATGGCGGTGAGACGGCCAACTCCAACGAGTATTGTGCCACGTCAGGCGAGGGCTGCGAGCCTCCGAAGGATTTATACTATAATTACAATGGAAATGCTCTGCAATTGAATTGGTCGGCCACTGGAAACAGTTCTGTTTCGGGTTATATTGCCTACCGCAAGACTGCCGACACACCATATAAACGCATTAAGCTGACTTCGGCCAACGTAACATCCTTCAGGGACCAAAGCGCTGTTCCTGGCACAGAATACCAATATGTTGTTGAGGCCTATTATATGGCTATTGACTGCTCCTCGGCCTATGCCAACGACCTTTTTGACAGCGAGAAGTTCTTCATCGATGTGGACTGGTCGAATACGCCCAAGGATTTGCAAGCCGAGTTGGTTGAAGAGGAGGAAACCTATCAGGTCAACTTGCGCTGGAAACCTGCCTACCAAGCAACAGCATACGATATCATGCGTAATGGCGAGAAGGTTGGTGAAGTGACTGGTGCTGCTTTTGAGGATGATAATCTGGAGTTAGGCGCATCCTATTGCTATCAAATCGTTGCCCATGGCGAAGAATTTGAAACCACTTCCAACGAGGCTTGTGTTGCCATACCTGCTCCTGTCTTGCCTTGCTCGGCACCGTCGAATTTGCGTAGGGAAGAACCGTTTGGGGCGGCACATATCGCTTGGGATGCTCCCGAAGACCGTGTGCCAGATAGCTACACCGTTGTCATCATCAATCATCAGCTTAACGACACCACGGAGGTGACGGGTTTGACAGAACTGTTTTATGAAGAGGCTATCGCAATCGACATAACCGACAAATCCTATAAGGTGAAAGCTGTGTATGAGGAATGTGAGTCCGAGTTTGCCTTGAATCCCAACGGTGAGGATTTCATCCGTGTCACCAATCTTTCCGTCAATGAGTGTCAGATGAATGTGAAGCTCTATCCCAATCCCACTTCGGGTCAGCTGAACATAGTAGCTGTGGATATGACATTGGTCAGCGTGTATGACCTTGTAGGTCAATGTGTCATGCAGATGTCTGCCAAAGACGGTCAAGCGACTCTTGATATGAGCCAGTTGCAAAACGGCATCTATTTTGTCAAGGTGAATACCGACAACGGTTCGGCTGTACAACGTGTTGTAAAAATGTAAATTATTATAATTCAATAAATTAATTTTCTACTAAAGATGAAGAAATCATTATCTGTTATGCTGATGTTGGCCTTGTTTGTGGGTCAACTCATCGCATCACCTGTCGACGTGAACACTGCCCGTCAGTTGAGCTTGAAGTATGTGCAGGGAAATGCTACCAAAAAAGTGGCTAATCTTGACTTGGCCTATACCCAAACGACTGAAAGCGGAGCCAATGCCTTATATGTCTTCAATTTTGAAGGCGGATACATGATTATGGCTGCCGATGACGTGGCTCAACCAATTTTGGCTTTCGGCGAAGAAGGTTGCTTCGATGCCAACAACATCCCTGACGGTTTGGCCTATTACCTCCGCCACTATGCCCGCCAAATTGAGTATGCCGTGACTAACAACATGACTGCTGATCCCGAGATTGCCGAGCAATGGGAACAAATCAGAAGGGATGGTGTCATTAGGGGCGAACGCAGCATGCGCGGCGATGTGGCTCCCTTGATTTCGACTAACTGGAACCAAGACCATCCTTTCAACTACTATTGCCCTATGGGTCATGGTGGTCCTAACGGACGTGCCTACGCGGGTTGCGTGGCCACAGCCATGTCAATGGTGATGAAGCGTTGGAACTGGCCCGACCATGGTCAAGGTTCACACAGCTATACACCTTCGGGCTATGCCACACAGTCGGTTGACTTCGAGAACACATATTATCAATGGGACAACATGCCAAACAGTGTGAATAATAGTAACTATCAGGCTGTTGCCTTGTTGATGTACCATTGCGGTGTGGCCGTTGATATGCAATATGGCGCTGATGGCTCGGGAGCCCATTCGCAGGATGTGCCCGATGCCATCTTCAATTATTTCCGTTACACCAAAAATGCCAATCGCTTGGATCGCGACCTTTATACCAGAAATGAATGGGAAGAAATATTGATTTCCAATTTGCAGGAAGGCTTCCCCATGTATTATTCAGGAGCGGAAGGCAATTCGGGCCACGCATTTGTTTGCTGCGGTTATCGTGAGAGCGACCGTAAGTTCTATTTCAACTGGGGTTGGAGCGGTTTCAACAACAACTATTTTGCTATTGACGCTTTGAATACTTATTCAGGTAATTTCAATGATTACCAAAGTGTCATTATTGACATGATTCCGGATTATGTCTACGACGGGCTCATTCCCGCTGTCACCGACCTTGAAGTTGTTGCAGAAAATGCCCATTCAAATGTGGGTGTGGTCAGTTGGACCAATCCTACTACATCATTAGATGGTACTACTTTGGAAAACATTGAGCAAGTGGTCCTGCTTCGTAACGATCAGGAGATCTTTAGCCAAGCCAATGTGGTTCCTGGCGAGGTCATGACCTTTGAGGACAATGTGCCTGATTACGACTGTTACAACTATCGCATCTATTTCGTGTCCAACGGCGCCAAAGGCCGTCCAGCTGAGTTCAGGTATCAGTATGGTCCCACCTGTACTTGGAAGGTCGTTGGGCAAACGACCAACTTCCAAGGATGGAACGGCGGTAAGATTCAGGTGAAGAACAGATTTGGCTCGGTCATTAAGGAAGTCACTATGACTGGCTCGACGCCTATCAGCCAACAAATTGCCATGCCTGAAGGCAATGTCACCTTCAATTGGGTGGCCCCTAATTCGACTGTCAGTAACATGACCATCAACATCAAAAACTCATCTAACAGTTCGGTTTACACCTTCACTGGCAATTCCAATCAGGTTCCGGCAACGCTTTATACGGGCGACAACGACTGTGCTGGCTGCCAACCTCCGACCAACCTCGCAGGCGAATACCAGTGGACCAACGAAGGTTTCGGAACCATGCTGACTTGGAGCTACGATGAAGAGCCTCAGTCGTTCAAGGTCTATCGTAGTGAAGATGGCATTAACTATGAAATGATTGCAACGGTTGACAAGACTTTGCGTGAGTACCTCGACATCGTGGATGCCGGCGACTATTATTACCAGGTGACCGCCTTCCGCAGCTATTGCGAATCCACCCCTGCGTGGGCTGATGAGGAAACTGACTATGTTCATGTGGAAGTGACTTCGGTCAGCGAAAACGGCGATGCAGGTCTTAGTGTCTATCCCAACCCTGCCAACACATTGATGAGCGTTGAGGCCGAAGGTTTGCAGCAAGTGACCATCTGCAATGTGATGGGTCAGGTAGTGAAAATGCAACGTTGCGCTGAGGACGGCGTTGTCATCAACACTGCTGATCTGGCTTCAGGCATTTACACCATCAGTGTGAAGACCAACCAAGGCACAATGATGAAGAGATTTTCGGTCATCCACTGATAATTTGTTGTGTTTTGGAAAAATGTCTATATTTGCGGCTTAAAATTCAGAATCTAATCTAAAATTCAATTACAAATGAAAAAGTATTTAATGAGTTTGTTCGCTATGGCTCTCGGCATCGGGATGGTATATGCCAATCCGGTCGATCTGAGCCAGGCTAAGTATGTGGGGCAACAGTTTGTCCAAGCCAAATTTGAGCAGTCGCGCCAGAACAACGATTTAACGTTGGTCTATACGGGTACTTCCTATCGTGGTGAGGCTTGCTTCTATGTGTTCAACGTGGGCGATAATGGTTTTGTTATGGTTTCGGCCGATGATTACTTCCGTCCTATTTTGGGCTATTCCAAGGAGGGCGTATTCCCAGTTGACAACATGCCTGATGGGTTAAGATATCAACTCAATGCCATTATTGAGAGCAGGGCAGGACGCACCGGAAATGCTACGCCTCAAGTGGCAGCCGAATGGGAACTGGTTGCCCAAACTGGACACCTTATGTCAAGAAACGGCGGCAGAGCAGATGAGTTCTTGCTGACTACCAAATGGGACCAAGATTCTCCCTACAATTTGTACTGCCCCGAATATGCTGGCGGCCCTGGTGGTCGTTGCTATGCAGGCTGTGTGGCTACGGCTATGAGCCAAATCATGAAGTATTGGAATTATCCTTTACAGGGACAAGGCTCTTTGACCTACACTTCGAGTGGTCCTGGCTATCCTACTTTCCCGAACCTCAGCGCCAATTTTGGTCAGACTACGTATGACTGGGACAATATGCCTGCCACTTTGTCTAACTCATCAGCTCAAGTCGAAAAAGAAGCTATAGGTACGTTGATGTACCACTGCGGCGTTTCAGTTCGTATGAAATATGCCCCCGATGGCAGTGGTGCCCAATCCACCGATGTTCCGGCCGCCATCTGCAATTATTTCAAGTATACCAACCAAGCTTCCCATCGTGAAAGATCCAATTATTCCTATGCCGATTGGTTTAGGATGCTGAAAGAGCACATCGATATGGGTTGGCCTGTGTATTACTCGGGCTGCGATGATGGCACCCCTACTCCTGGCTGCCATGCCTTTGTGTGCGATGGTTATGATGATGCCGGTTTGATGCACTGGAATTTCGGTTGGAGTGGCACAGGTAACCTGTTCATTGATTTTGATGAAATCGATTATTCGGTATCCCGCGATGCTGCCATCTTCAACTTTGTCCCCGTTGATATCTATAATGCTACGCCTCAGGCTCCCACCAACTTAACGGTGACACCTGTTGCCAATAACGAACTGAAGACCACACTTACTTGGACCAATCCTTCAAAAACCTTGAACAATACCAACCTTACTGCTATCGACCAGATTGTTGTTGTTCGCGATGGTCGTGTCATTTACACTGAGGATAACGTTACCCCTGGTGCAACTATGACAGTCACGGATAATGAGGTGCCGCGTTTTGATGTCTTCCAGTATGAAGTGTATGCCGTCAGTAATGGCTTGCATGGTAGAATCTGCTATGCCAACAAAGTCAGCGTTGGCCCTACCTGTGGCTGGACTGTTAACATCACCCAGGCTGCCATGAATGGCTTCCGTGGAGCTGCTATTCATGTCTACAACGCTACGGGTAAGGAAATTGCTCAAGTTACCACCACTAGCGCAAACGTTCAATCTATCTCAGTTGACGTGCCGATTGGCCCTGTTTCGCTTAGCTGGACAGCCCAAACGTATGGTGATTCCTTCAATATGGGCTTCATCATCAAGGATTCGCAAAATAATACTGTTTATTCCTATTCAGGCCAGTCATCCGATATGACTGAAGGAATCTTCTACCAAGGTAACAACAGCTGTGGTAACGCAGTTGGTGATGGTTGTCCTTCCAACCTTATCGCCCTTGTTGATGAAGAGAATCCAGCCAATATCCACGTTTCATGGGAACCCATTACCGCTGAAGGCTATGGGTATACTGTGTATCGTGATGGCCTGTTGCATCGCCTTATCGTTGAAGGTAATTCTTTCATAGATGAAGATACTGAGATGGGTGGTCATTGCTATACGGTCAGCTATTTATATTATGGCGGTGAAAACGGCCAGTATTCCAATGAGTCGTGCGCCACTTCGGGTGCCTGCTATGCCCCGACGGACTTCAATTTTGAATATGTGGGTGAAGCTTACAAGATTAAGCTGTCTTGGCAAAAGCCAGAACCTCATGACGGCCTCTCAGGTTACTATCTGTACAGGAAGTTTGGCGAAGACAGCCAATACGAAAGGATCAAGGTGTTTAATGCCAATGCTACCAGCTATACTGATAATACGGCTGTCGAAGAGGGTCATTATTACTATAAGTTGAAAGCTTATTATCAGAGCACGGATTGCTACTCGGCTCCTGCTGCATGGATCTATGACTCCAACCAGTTCTATTTGCATGCCTACTATTCAGCGGACGGCGTCAATGAACAGACGGAGGGCATTGTCTCTATCTTCCCGAATCCTACCACAAGCCGCTTTACTGTGGAAGGCCAAGGTTTGAACCATGTGACGGTTTACAACCTGATGGGTCAGAAGGTCTATGAGATGGCATGCCAAGGTGAGTCGGTCGACATCAACTTGAGCGATGTCGAGAGTGGCATCTATATGGTGCGTGTCTTCACCGATAATGGTGAAGTCACCAAGCGCATCACGGTCATCAGATAAACTAGGATAAGCGAAAAAAAAAGCTCGCCATCGGCGAGCTTTTTTTTATTGCTTACGTTCCCACACTTCGAAGCGGTAGGAATAGTCCACTTGTGGGTCGTCATCAATGACCTCAAGGTCGACAAGGTCCCATTCTTCGAAATTGATGTAAGGGAAATAGGTGTCGGCCTCAAACTCCTTGTCCAAACGGGTCAAGTAGAGTCGGTCGGCCTTGGGCAGGAACTGTTCGTAGATGCTGCCGCCGCCCATGATGAAGACCTCTTCCTCGTTTTGTGCCATTTCGATGGCTTGTGGAATGGAAGTGGCAAGTTCATAGCCTTCGGGAGACTCATCCAAACGGTCGGAGATGATGATGTTGCGACGGTTGGGGAGGGCTTTTTGTCCAGGCAGCGAGAGCCATGTGTTGTGTCCCATGATGACACAATGTCCGTTAGTCACCTTCTTGAAATGCTTCAGGTCGTTGCTGTTGTGCCAAATGAGTTGGTTGTTGATGCCGATGGCGCGGTTGGCAGCCATGGCGACGATGATGGAGATGGTCATTATGTTGAAATCTTTTGATTCGACGTCAGTCAATTGTTGATGGTTTAATCGTTGTATTGTTGTAGAGACGCATTGCATGCGTCTCAAAATCTAATTCACACCGACACCTCACCCTTAATTGCAGGCCAGGGATCGTAATTCTCTAAGGTAAAGTCATCAAATTTGAAGCCAAAAATGTCTTTGACCTCGGGATTTATTTTCATTGTAGGCAGAGGACGTGGTGTACGTGTCAGCTGCGTCTTCACTTGTTCGATGTGGTTGTTGTAGATGTGCACGTCACCAAAGCTGTGAACGAACTCGCCGAGCTTTAGGTCACACACCTGCGCCATCATCATGGTGAGGAGGGCGTAGGAGGCGATGTTGAACGGCACGCCAAGGAATACGTCAGCACTGCGCTGGTAGAGTTGGCACGACAGCCTGCTGTCGGCTACATAGAACTGGAAAAAGGCATGGCAGGGTGGGAGAGCTGCCTTACCCGCCGCCACATTGGCGGCAAAGTCTTTCTCATGTTCGTCGGGCAATACGCTTGGGTTCCATGCCGTGACAATATGCCTGCGACTGTTGGGGTTCTCTTTGATGCTCTTTACCACGTCGGCAATCTGGTCGATGCCCTCATTGTTCCAGTTGCGCCATTGTGCACCATAGACGGGACCGAGATCGCCATTAGGGTCGGCCCATTCATCCCAAATTGTGACTTTGTTATCGTGCAGATACTTGATGTTAGTGTCGCCGCTGAGCAGCCACAACAGCTCATGGATGATGCTTTTCAGGTGCACCTTCTTTGTCGTGACCAAAGGGAAGCCTTCAGAGAGGTCGAAACGCATCTGGTAGCCGAACACGCTGATGGTGCCCGTACCTGTGCGGTCGCCCTTTTGATGGCCGTGGTCAAGGATATATTGGAGTAGGTCGAGGTATTGCTTCATTTGGGGCAAATAATTAATGGTGCAAAAATAAGGGAATTTTCGGATATTTTGTGCGATTTGAAAATAATGTGTAATTTTGCGGAAAATAAACTAAGCGATGAATAACCAGTTGATCAATGTCATTCGTGCATATTTTGCCACCCAGCCTGTTCTGAAGGCATGGTTATTTGGCTCGTATGCCAGAGGCGAGCAAACGCCTGACAGTGATGTTGACATTTTGGTGGTGTTTGATGAAGAGAATGGTAGGAAAGTGAGTTTGTTAAGACATATCGGCATCGCATTAGGTTTGGAAGATTTGTTGGGAAAGAAAGTGGATTTGATTACCGAGGGCACGCTATTACCTTTCGCAAAGGAAACTGCAGATAAAGACAAGGTGTTGATTTATGAGAGAGCCAGCTAAAGATAAAGGAAGACTTGATCACATTCTTGAATGCATCAACAACATCTTCGAATTTGCAGAAGGTAAAACTTTTGAACAAATCGAGGGTGATAAGATGTGTTATTTCGCTATTGTCTATCAGTTAGTCATCATTGGCGAAGCTGCAAATATGCTCACAAAAGAATTCCGTGAAGCACGTCCTCAAACGCCATGGCGTGAAATTGTCAGTATGAGAAATTTCATCGTTCACGGCTATAATGTAGTGGATAAAAACGAGGTTTGGTCGGTGATTCAAGACGACCTTGTGCCTCTTAAATTGCAAATAGAAGAGTATATCGAAGAATTGGGCTTTACCGATGAACATCTAATGGATAATTGAGATTTGAATTAATCCAAATCAAAAACCCTGCTGATAGTATTGGTTATCAGCAGGGTTTATCATTTGTTTTCCAGTAAATTATTTGCTTTCCGGATCGTGCTTATATTTAAACAAGATGGCGAACAAAATGCCCACCACAAGGGCAAAGGCTGCAAACACATACCAAGCCGATGACCAACCAGCCATCAGCTCATTGAAATTGGTCTTGCCCAGGGTGAAGTGGTTGACGACCGCTTGGGCGCAGAACGAACCGATGGTGGCACCCAGGCCGTTGGTCATCATCATGAACACGCCTTGCGCACTGCTGCGGATCTTCTCGTCCGTATTTTGATCAACGAAGAGCGAACCACTGATGTTGAAGAAGTCGAAAGCCACACCGTAGACAATCATCGAAAGGATGAAGAGCACGAGGCCGAAGCCCGTCGGACCACCTGCGCCGAGGAAGAAAAAGCGCAAAGCCCAAGCACCAAAGGCGATGAGCATCACTTTCTTGATACCGAATTTCTTCAGGAAGAAAGGAATGAGCAATATGCAGAGCGTTTCAGATACTTGCGAGATGGATGAGAGGAATACGTTGTTTTTCACTGCGAAGGCATCGGCATATTCCGGTGACTGACCGAAAGCATCCAAGAAAGGTGTAGCGAAACCGTTGGTCACCTGCAGGCACATGCCCAAGAGGAACGAGAAGATGAAGAACACGGCCATGCGAGCGTCCTTGAACAAGCCAAAAGCACGTAGACCGAAGGTGTCGACGAACGACTTGCTCTCTACATTCTTGTTGACGGGGCAATTCGGCAAGGTGAAGGCATAGATAGCTAAAATGATACCCCATGCTGCGGACACAAACAGTTGCTCGTAGCCGTTCTTATATCCTGTGAAATTGACAATCCACATGGAAAGGATGAAACCGATGGTGCCGAACACGCGGATAGGAGGGAAGGCCTTCACAGTGTCGAGTCCAGCTTGGTTCAAGGCATTGTATGACACCGAATTGCCCAAGGCGATGGTCGGCATAAAGAAAGCCACGCTGATGGCATAGTAGGGGAACAACTGTCCAAAGGTGACATCTGCACCATATTTCATGCCCATATAGCCGGCCAATGCCATAAAAACAGCGGCCAAGAAGTGGCAAATGCCCAAGAGCTTTTGTGCGGGAATCCAACGGTCAGCCACGATGCCCATCAAAGCGGGCATGAAGAGTGAGACAATGCCTTGAATGGCGAAGAATTTACCGATGTTAGCACCCATGCCGATACGGCCTAAATAGATGCCCAAAGAGCAAAGATAAGCTCCCCACACCGCAAAGATGAGGAAGTTCATCACGATAAGTCTGAATTTGATTGCTTTCATTGTATTTGATTTAAAGATTTAATATTCAAAGATTCAAGATTGCGTTTCCCTGCGGGAATGGAGTCTTTTTGTAAAGTTCCCAGCGGCGGTTTCAGCAAGTATGCTCTTTGTAGCGTCAACTACCGCCGCATTATACATTTTATTCTACTCCATTCCCGAAAGGGAATCTCATTATAATTTGTTCATAGGTATCATTTCCTTTTGTTTATCTCATCCCTTATCTCCGCCGCCTTCTGGTAGTCCTCGCTGTCGATGGCATCCTGAAGCAGGTCTTCCAGCGCTTCGAGGTCAAGCATGTCGAGGCTTGTCTTGCTTGTGCCTATATTAATAAGGTTGTCATTAGTCTCGTTGTCATCTTGTTTTTCCATGTCTTCCATGATGATGCCTGCCTCCTCCATGACGCTTTCATAGGCATAAATCTCGCAGCCTATACGAACGGCTATGGCGATGGCATCGGAGGGACGCGCGTCGATCATTGTCAGTTCATCGCCCTGTTTGCATACCAGCATGGCATAGTACACACCGTCACGGAATCGGTTGATGACCACCTCCATGACCTCGATACCAAACTCATGCGCAAACCTCAAAAAGAGGTCGTGGGTGTGGGGACGACCGTTCTTGTGCTTCTCGATGCCTACCGCGATGGACTCGGCTTCGGCGCTACCGATGACAATGGGCAGACGGCGTTGCGAGTTCTTATCGCCCAAAATCAAGACATACGCACCTGTAGAGGATTCGCTGTACGTCAAGCCTATGATTTCCAAACTGACTTTGTTCATTTTCGCTTGTTTTGGGAAGGGTTGTTTGGGTCTCTTGTGCTAAAAAACTGATTTTCAATTCTCAATTTAAGATTAGAACCTTTCCCCTTCAATCGTCAAAAGTAGGGACTTTTTGGGAATTGAGCAAAAAAAGTTGTTTTTTGAAAAAATTCTATAGAAAAAAGTTTCATTTCAATTTATTTTGTCCTTATTTTTGTCCCGTCAAATGTAGAGAAAACGAATCATAATGGCATTGTTCATTGAATCAAAACAAGTTTAACTAAATAACAATCTTATGATTAGCAACAGTATTGTTTACATTGTGTTGGCTGCCTCTGTATTGGCGCTGACATTCGCTTTCATCTTTTACAAACAGATGATGAAGCAAGACGAAGGTACTGACTTGATGAAGAAAATTGCTGCGCACGTGCGTAAGGGAGCCATGGCTTACCTGAAGCAGCAGTACAAGGTGGTGATCATCGTGTTCATTGTCTTGGCGGCCATTTTCGGCATCATGGCTTACTTTAAACTGCAGAACGGCGTCGTGTGGTTTGCTTTCCTCACGGGCGGTTTCTTCTCGGGCTTGGCGGGCTTCTTCGGTATGAAGACGGCCACCTACGCTTCGGCACGTACCGCGAATGCAGCACGCAAGTCGCTCAATAGCGGACTCCAAGTGGCTTTCCGATCGGGTGCCGTCATGGGTCTTGTCGTAGTAGGTCTTGCCCTGCTTGACGTGTCCGTGTGGTTCCTCGTGTTGAATGGAACAGGTTTGCTTGCGGCTGTTGGAGCCGAAAACGACCTGATTACCATCACTACTACCATGCTGACCTTCGGTATGGGTGCTTCCACGCAGGCTCTGTTTGCCCGTGTGGGTGGTGGTATCTACACTAAGGCTGCTGACGTCGGCGCTGACCTCGTCGGTAAGACCGAGTACAACATCCCTGAGGACGACCCGCGCAACCCCGCTACCATCGCCGATAACGTCGGTGACAATGTCGGTGACGTGGCCGGTATGGGTGCTGACCTTTATGAATCCTACGCTGGTTCCATCCTGGCTACCATGGCTCTGGGCGCTTCGGCCTTCGCCACGGCTGCCGTCGAAGGAATGCAGTTCAGGGCAGTTCTGGCTCCTATGCTCATCGCCGCTGTCGGTGTGCTGCTCTCTCTGATTGGCATCTTCATGGTTCGTACCAAGGAAAACGCTGGCATGAAGCAGCTGCTGAGCGCTTTGAGCCGTGGTACTAATACTGCCGCCGTCTTGATTGCTGCTGCTACTTTCGGCATCATGTATTTCCTCTTTGGAAAAGAGACGGGCGAATATGCCAATATGTGGTGGCAGACGTCGCTTTCGGTGGTGGTCGGTCTGTTGGCAGGTGTCATCATCGGTAAGGCAACGGAATACTACACTTCGCAAAGTTATAAACCCACACAAAAGGTGGCTGAGAGCTCTAAAACGGGTCCTGCCACGGTCATCATTTCGGGTCTCGGACTCGGTATGCTTTCCACGGCCATTCCGGTCGTTACTGTGGGTGTGGCCATCGTGCTGGCTTACCTTTGCGCCAATGGTTTCAATATTGAATTCACTGCTGTGAACCTTTCAAGAGGTCTTTACGGCATTGGTATCGCTGCCGTGGGTATGCTCTCCACATTGGGTATCACCTTGGCTACCGACGCTTATGGCCCCATCGCCGACAATGCTGGTGGTAACGCCGAAATGAGTGGCCTCGAACCCGAAGTGCGCAAGCGCACCGATGCACTCGATGCTCTCGGCAACACCACCGCTGCTACCGGTAAGGGCTTTGCCATCGGTTCTGCTGCTTTGACTGCCTTGGCCCTGTTGGCCTCATACGTTGAGGAAATCAAGATTGCCTTGGTGCGTATAGCTGGCGCTGCTTCCGATGGCATGGCCAAAGTCTCAGATACGGTTTCTTGGACTGTAGAACAAGCGAAGAATGCCTCATTGGTAGACTTTATGGATGTCTACAGCGTCAATTTGATGAACCCCGTTGTCCTTGTTGGTGTGTTCATCGGTGCCATGATGGCCTTTGTGTTCTGCGGTATGACGATGAATGCTGTGGGTCGTGCAGCCCAGAAGATGGTGGAGGAAGTCCGCCGTCAGTTTAGCACCATTAAGGGTATCCTTGAAGGCAAGGCCGAACCCGACTACGAGCGTTGCGTTGCCATTTCCACGAAAGGTGCTCAGCACGAAATGCTGGTGCCTTCCATCCTCGCCATCCTCGTCCCGATTCTGACGGGTGTCATCTTGGGCGTGCCTGGCGTGCTGGGTCTGTTGATTGGTGGCTTGGCCACTGGTTTCGTTTTGGCCGTGTTCATGGCTAACTCGGGCGGTGCTTGGGACAATGCCAAGAAGTATGTCGAAGAAGGCAACTTCGGTGGTAAAGGTTCTGAAAACCACAAGGCTACCGTTGTTGGCGACACCGTCGGTGACCCGTTCAAGGATACGTCAGGTCCTTCACTGAACATCCTCATCAAGCTGATGAGCATGGTGAGCATCGTGATGGCTGGTTTGACGGTTACTTGCCACCTGCTGTAAAAGCATTTTAATGAGCAAAAAATCCTCTGGGAACTATCTCAGAGGATTTTTTTTGGTACAGTTTTTGAGAAAAGAGAAAAATTGTTGGAAAAAATGGCATATTTGAGCAACGAACAAAAATAATTCATAATTTTGCAACAATTTTAAAATCATATCAAAATGAAGAAACTCATTTATCTGCTTGGCATTATGTTCCTTATGGTCGGAGCAGCCAAAGCGCAAGACAGCAAGGCTGCCATTGGCCCTGAAATCAAATTTGATAAAGTAGAGCACGATTATGGCAATGTGCCATACAATGGCGATGGTACATGTGAATTCCGTTTCACCAACACGGGCAACGAGCCTCTTCTGATCCAGAAGCCCAAATCGAGTTGTGGTTGCACCATTCCTTCATGGCCCAACGAACCCATCCTTCCTGGTGAATCAGATGTCATCAAGGTGACTTACAAGACCAATCGTGTCGGCAATATCAACAAGACTGTGACCGTTACTTCCAACGCCATTAAGAATTCGACTGTGGTGTTGCGTATCAAGGGCCGCGTACTTGAACAAGCTTCTGAGGCATTGCCTGAAAAAAAGAACGATTTCAATAACGGATCGCCTGTTAACAAATAGTAAATTGAATTAAAGTAGTCATAAAAGCCGTCTAATGTTTTACGTTAGATGGCTTTTTATTCAAAAACAAAATCATATGCCACAAATTTCCAATAAAGGTAAGGAATTGCCGCAGTCGGCAATCCGTAAACTTGTTCCATTTGCCGATGCAGCTAAAGAGCGCGGCATCCATGTGTATCACCTCAACATCGGTCAGCCTGACATCGAGACCCCTAAAGGTGCCTTGAAGGTCTTGGCCGAGACCGCCAAGGAGCTTCCGGCTAGCAATGGCGTTTTGGAGTACAGCCATTCGGCTGGCATTCCTTCCTATCGTCGTGCGTTGTGCAATTATTATCACCGTCATGGCATCGATGTGACTCCGAACCAAATTATTGTCACTACTGGCGGTAGCGAGGCTTTGCAAATGGCTTTCACCGTGTGCCTCAATCCTGGCGATGAAATCATCATCCCGGAACCTTACTACACCAACTATAACACCTTCGCCAAGCTGTGCGATGCCAAGATTGTCACTATTCCTAGCGACATCAAGACAGGCTTTGCCTTGCCTCCCATCGAGGAATTCGAGAAAGTCATCACGCCTCGCACCAGAGCCATCATGATTTGTAATCCCAACAACCCCACGGGTTATCTTTATACCCATGAGGAGTTGCTGAAGGTGGCTGGTCTGGTCAAGAAATACGACTTGTACCTCTTTGCTGATGAGGTGTACCGTGAGTTCTGCTACGACGGTCACAAGCACTTCAGTGTGATGCAGCTTGAGGGTCTTGAGCGTAATACCATTCTGTTCGACTCGGTCTCGAAGCGTTACAGCGCTTGCGGTGCCCGTGTGGGCTGCATGGTGACCCGAAACAGTGAGGTCTATGCTACCGCCATGCGTCTGGCTCAGGCCCGTCTGTCACCGCCGAGCTTCGGTCAGATCTTTGCGGAGGCCGCTGTCGACACGCCGCAGTCATACTTTGATGGTGTATATAACGAATACATTGCCCGTCGCAATGTCATTGTCGAAGGCGTCAACAGGATTCCAGGCTGCTTCTGCCCGATGCCTAAGGGTGCTTTCTACACCGTCATCGACTTGCCCATCGACGACAGCGACAAGTTCTGTCAATGGCTGCTCACCGACTTTAGCTACAACGGTGCCACGGTGATGTTGGCTCCTGCTACAGGCTTCTATGCCGATCCGGAGAAGGGCCGTCATCAGGCACGTATCACCTACTGCATCTGCATTGATGACCTGAAGGCCGCTATCAAGTGCCTCGAAGAGGCCTTGAAGGTGTATCCTGGAAGGTTGAGATAATCAATACATCAGGTATTTTGCCCTGACGGCTTTGAATGTTTCAAGGTCGTTTTCCCATGAAGCGCGGATCTCATCCGCGCTTTTTCCATTTTCTATGTCGCGTTGCATCTGCTTGTCGCCTGAGAGCAGACGGAAGTAATCCTTAAAGAAGCCTTTGTCCTTCAGTTGCAGGTAGGCTTCGATGAACCATTCAAGTTGGAGCTGGTCGGTGTTGTTGAGGTAATTGTGGGCAAACTCGATGAGGTTCTCGCCACGACAGCGTTGGCCTTCAAGCAAAGGTTTGGAGGCACCACTTGTACTTTTGGGCGTGAAGGTGTAGCTGCCGCGCATATCGGGATGGCCATAGATTTGGAAAGGTGTCTCTGTTCCGCGACCGATGCTGACAATGCTGCCTTCAAAGAAGCAAAGGGTAGGGTAAAGGTAGACCGACTCCCAGTTGGGTAGGTTGGGCGACGGCTTCACGGGCAGCTCGTATATGGCGTTACGATTGTAATTATTAATAGGTATGACAGTTAGGTCGCAGGTGATACCGCCTTTCAGCCAGCCTTCACCGTTCACCATTTTGGCATATTCTCCGATAGTCATGCCGTAAACTACGGGCACTTGATGCATACCTACGAAAGACTTGTTTTCTGGTTTCAATACAGGTCCGTCCACATAAAAGCCATTCGGGTTGGGGCGGTCAAGGACAATGACAGGGAGCCCGTTTTCGGCGGCGGCCTCCATCACATAGCTCATGGTGGAGATATAAGTGTAGAAACGCACGCCGACATCCTGCAAATCAAAGAGGATGATGTCGATACCTTGCAGCATTTCTGCTGTGGGCTTCTTGTTCTTGCCGTATAGTGAGACGATAGGAATGCCGGTCTTTTCATCTTTGCCGCTGTTGACTTTGGCACCCGCGTCGGCAGTGCCACGGAAACCGTGTTCGGGCGTGTAGATTTTCATGATGTTTACACCCAAAGAAAGCAAGGTGTCCACCAAGTGCGTTTCGCCAATGATGCTCGTCTGGTTGCCTACCACACCCACACGTTTACCATCGATAAGTGGCAGGTAGTCATCGAGCTGCATGGCGGCAGAGACGTAATGCGCCTTGTCGACAAAGGCGAGGCGAGGCAAAGGGGAACTTGTTTCTTGTGACAGGAAAGCGCAAAACAGCAAGGCAAAGGAAAAGAAATGTCGTTTCATCCGAGTTTTATTTTTACTTTTGCAAAATTATTGAAAAACCTGCAAATGTCGGGCCCAAAATTCATAGCAGACCGAATTTTTTCGCTTTCGAAGGAAAACCTGTCATCCACGGTGATGCGTTTGGCCGTTACAAGCGTGGCTTTGGCCATCATTGTGATGCTCATCTCATGGGCGGTCGTGGTGGGCTTCAAGAACCAAATTCGCGACAAGGTCATCGGCTTCGTGGCTCCGATTCATGTGCAGTCGTTGGACAAGAACGAGTCGGTGGAGGAGACGCCATTTGTGTTGGATTCGTTGCTCATCAGTAGGTTGAACTCTGTTGAAGGCATCAGTCATTACCAGATGGTGGCCAACAAGGCGGGTATGATCAAGACCGAAGATGAGATTCAGGGCATAGTGCTGAAAGGCGTGGATGAAAACTACGACTGGACATATTTCAGTTCATGCCTTATTAACGGTCAAACGCCGAAATATATGGCCGATGAACGCTCTACCGAGATGCTGGTTTCCAAGGCAATCGCCAACAAAATGCTGCTCAATGTGGGTGATGACGTTCGCGTGTGGTTCATCGACAAGGATCAACAGGCGCGTGGCAGAAAATTCACGGTGTCAGGCATCTTTGAGACAGGACTGTACGAGTTCGATGAGCGTTTTGTCTTCGCCGACCTCAACCAGATCCGCAAGCTGAACGGCTGGGAGGATAATGAAGCCGGACTTTTGGAAATTGCATTGAACGACGATGCCGATGTGAATCAAGTCAATGAGAAACTTTACTATACATTACCTTCCGAATTGGCCTCTTATACCGCGCGTCAGAGCAATCCACAAATCTTTGACTGGCTTGACCTTTTGGATACTAATGTCTGGCTCATTATGGCCTTGATGTTGCTTGTTGCAGGCATTACGGTAATCAGTATGTTGCTGATTATCATCATCGAAAGGACAACTACCATTGGGCTTTTGAAAGCTATGGGTGCGAGTAACAAGTTTGTCCGTGAGGTGTTTTTGCGTCGCTCATTACGTATTCTGCTCATCGGAATGCTCATAGGCAATGTCATCGGTTTGGGTTTCTGCTTCATGCAGCAATACACCGGGTTTATCAAATTGGATGCCGCCACTTATTATCTTTCTGCTGTTCCCATCGAGTTGCACCTTAGTACAGTGATATTTATCAACTTGGGTACTTTCCTTCTGTGGGTGTTGATGCTACTCATCCCGACCTCGGTCATCAATCGCATCAGTCCCACCAAGTCGATAAGGTTTGAATGAGGAAAAAATCACGAAAAACGATTCTCGTTTTGATAAATTCCCTATCTTAGCCGCCAAATCAACATAATTATGATGAAAGACTTTACCATCCAACCGTTGAAAGG
>CACXXW010000008.1 GCA_902771635.1 uncultured Bacteroidia bacterium
AAGGGCGAAGAAGTGGACATGGCCCAATACAAAGGCAAGGTCCTCATGATTGTCAACACCGCCTCGAAGTGCGGTTTCACGCCCCAATACGACGGCTTGGAAGCCCTCTACAAGAAATACCAAGACCAAGGGTTGGTCATCCTCGGCTTCCCCTGCGACCAATTCAAGCACCAAGAGCCCGGCACCGATGAGGAAATCGCTGAATTCTGCCGTCTCAACCATGGCGTGACCTTCCCGCTGATGAAGAAGATTGATGTCTTCGGCGAGAATGCCCACCCCATCTTCAAGTATCTGACACAGCAAGTACCAACCGAAGAAGTCCACGGTCTGAAAGACAAGGCTACCATGAAACTTGTCGACGGCTTGAGCAAATCCGAAGGTCGCGAAGAAGGTGGCGTGCGGTGGAACTTCACCAAGTTCCTCATCTCGAAAGACGGCAGCGTCATCAAGCGTTTCGCTCCTGTGGCGAAGCCCGAGGACATGGAGGCTGAGATTGAAAACATGCTCAAATAAGACTATGGCACACCCTTGTGAAAACTGCAAGATTCGCGCGCACTACGATGCGAAGCCCTAATCACTGATGGGACGCTTTTGGCGCTGGCATATCAACTTTTGTCCAGGCTGGAAGTCCTACATCACCTCCGTATCGCCTGAAAAGCAGGCCGAACTGAGAGAAAAATATCAATTCACCAAGTATCAATAAAACGATACCTTGACCCTGATGGATCTGACCGCTGCAAGGGTTTTGTGTCTTTGTGGCGGTTTTGTTGTTTTCAAATCGCCAAAACTGGGGATTCCACCGAGTGCAAATTACCCATCAATGGGGATTTCACACTTTCTGAAACCGTCGTTACTTTGCAGCAGATTTTTGTCATACATTTTAGGATGAGTTTTGAGTTAGTTTTACCATGTGCGAGACGGAACATTCTGTCTCGCATGTTTTTTGTACCTTTGCAGACAAACTTACACCCATGTTCAAAGCATCTAAAGTCCTCTTATTCTTTCTTTTGCTGGGCATATCGCTAGCGAGCATTGCCCAATCTGATCATCCAAATGATTTCCGAAAACGATACACACTGAAACAAGTCGTGGTACTGAGCCGACACAACATCCGCTCACCCCTATCGGGAAGGCACTCCACAATGCAACGCATCACGCCTCACAAATGGTATCAATGGTCGTCGGCTCCCAGTGAACTGTCGCTGCGTGGCGGCGCGTTAGAGACCATGATGGGACAGTACTTTCGCAAATGGCTCGTCAGCGAAGGACTGATGCGGGACAACGAGATCCCCACCGAGGGCACCATGCGCTTCTATGCCAACTCCTTGCAACGCACCATCGCCACGGCACAGTATTTCTCTTCAGGGATGCTGCCTGTGGCCAACATCCACATCGAACACCATTTTGAGGTGGGCAAAATGGATTCCGTATTCGCCCCGCAAGTCACCGATGACAGCGAAACTTTCAAAGCCCTTGCCCAACAGCAGATTACCGCGATGGGAGGCGAAAAAGGCATGGTCGGCATTGGAGAGAAAATGAAGGACAACTACAAGGTGCTGGAGCAGGTGCTTGACATGGAGCAAAGCAGAGCCTGCCTTGAAGGCGACACTTGCCACTTCCGCACTGATGACGCGCACGTCTATCTCATCAAATACCGCGAGCCAGGTATGGGCGGTTCGTTGCGTCTCGCTTGTCAGGCTGCCGACGCACTTATCCTACAATATTACGAAGAACCCGATGCCGTGAAGGCTGCCTTTGGCGACACCTTGCGTTGGGAGGATTGGGAAAGCATCTCAGCCATCAAGGATTGGTATGGTGATGTGTTGTTCACTGCACCTGTAGTGGCTTGTCAGGTAGCACGACCACTTTTGCGGACGATGCTCGAAGAATTGCAAACCGAAGACCGACGTTTCACATTCCTCTGCGGCCACGACTCCAACATCAGCAGTGTGTTGGCTGCGTTGGATGCGGAGGACTACAGCTTGCCGAATACCATCGAAAAGAAGACACCCATAGGTTCCAAACTTGTCATCGAGAAATGGGAAAACGCTGATGGTCAAATTTTTGCGACACTCAGCCTTGTCTACCAAAGCACCAAACAATTACGCAGCATGGCTTTGTTGGATTTGGAAAATCCTCCCATGGTGTTCCCTATTCGACTCAAAGGCTTGAATGCCAATGCCGACGGGCTATATCCTTACGAAGATGTCTTGGACAGAATAGATTCTGCCATCCAATAAAAGGTAGGATCATCATCCTCATTAATAATTAGGCATATTCCCCAAAACCCCAATATTTGGGGATTGGTCTACGAGGACAAAACCAAGAGTTTTGCAATCGATTTTGAACGAATAGTATCCAACTATGAAACTGAAAACGATTGCAAAATGCGCTGCATTAGCTTTGACATTGTGTGTCAGCTCTTTGCAGGCTCAAGATTCCATCACGGCAAAGCCTCGCTTGACCATTGGCGGTTATGGCGAAGCCGTCTACACCCGTAACTTCTATAGCGACAACATGTTCCGCTACTCCCATGCCGAGCGTTACCGCGACGCCAAAGGCCACGGACGCATCGACTTGCCCCATGTGGTCATCAACTTAGGCTACAACTTCGGCAAAGGCTGGAGCATGGGTTCAGAGATTGAGTTTGAACACGGCGGCAGCGAAGTAGCCATGGAGATTGAGGCCGAAGAGACCGGCGAGTTCGAGCACGAGATCGAGCGCGGCGGTGAAGTGGCTTTGGAACAGTTCTGGCTCCAGAAGTCGTTCGGCAAAGGCTTCAACATCCGCATGGGCCACATCGTGGTGCCTGTCGGGCAGACCAACAACGCCCACCTGCCCACCGAGTTCTTCACCTGCTACCGCCCCGAGGGCGAGTTCAACATCCTGCCCTGCACCTGGCACGAGACGGGCATCAGCCTATGGGGCAAGCTCGGCGAATGGCGCTACGAGGCCATGGTCATCCCCGCTTTGAACTCCAACATGTTCAACAACGCCAACTGGGTGAAGAATGGCTCCGCCTCGGGCTATGAGTTCCGTGTAGCCAACAACCTGGCAGGTGCCCTGCGTATCGACAATTACAGCATCAAAAACCTGCATCTCGGTGTGAGCGGCTACATCGGCAACACCTTTAATAATGACATCGTCACCAACGAGTTCAGCGAGACCAGCCAATATAAAGATGTGAAAGGCACCGTTGTCATCGGCACGGCAGAGTTCGACTACAAAGGTCACGGCCTCGTGGTGCGCGGCAACTTCGACTACGGCTACCTCAGCGATGCCAACCTCATCTCATCATGGAACAAGAACCAAAACCATCAGAGTTTCTCACCCTATCCGCGCTCCTTGGTCGGAGAGAAAGCCATCGCCTATGGCGGTGAGATTGCCTACGACATCATGCATCCCATGCACAACACCGGCGACCAAAAGCTCTACCTCTTTGGCCGCTACGATTACTATGACACATATATCCCCACCGCCAACGCCCTCACTGACTACCAATGGACCGACCGTCACGTGATGACCCTCGGCGTGAACTACTACCCCATCAAGCAGGTCGTCATCAAGGCGGAATATGCCAAACGCTTCTTGAAGGAGCAGTACAACGATGAGCCGATGTTCTCGTTGGGCGTGGCTTATAGCGGGTTCTTTACGAAATAAGGACACGCTTCGCGTCACTGCGAGGAACGAAGCAGTCCAGACTTAAAGCTTTCACACTAGATTGCTTCGTCGTTCCTCCTCGCAATGACGCAAAGCGACGCAAATGAAAAACAATAAAACTTTAAACACATAACCAAATGAAGCATTTATTCAAATCCGCAGCCCTAGTCGCTGCATCCCTTCTGCTCGCAGTGAATTTCAGCTCCTGCAACAAAGATCCTCAAACCAACACCGAGGAAGCCAACAAGACCCAAAAAGAGGCCATCGTTAAACAGTACCTCAACCACACGGTTTATCCCACCTATGCCAACTTGGCTGAGAAAACCGAAAAGCTAGTTGAAAACTTGGAGGCTTTGAAGACCAACAAGACCCAAGCCAACGTGAATGCCGCCACCGTCACCTTCCTCGAAGCCCGTAAGTGGTGGGAAATGAGCGAGGCCTTCCTCTTTGGTGCCGCCTCCGACTTCGGCATCGACCCACACATCGACTCGTGGCCGCTCGATGAAGACGCCTTCAACAACCTGATGGCCAGTCCCAACATGATTGCCGCCCTTGCCACCGATGAAGATGGCATGGTGGCCGGCGAACAACTCGGCAACGCCCTGCTCGGCTTCCACGGCATCGAGTTCATCCTCTTTCGTGAGGGTCAGCCTCGCGACGTGAACGAAATCACCGATGACATGATGACCTACATCGTTGCCGTGTCGCGCGACTTGCGTAACCGCTGCTTCCAACTCGAAGTGAGCTGGAACGCCAATGCCCCTCAAGCCCACAAAGACCTGATGGAAGAACTGGAGTTCAACACCACCGTCAACGGAGGCGACAACGCCTACGGCGAAAACATGACCCAAGCCGGTCAAGCCGGTAGCACCTTCGCCACCTTCACCAATGCCCTCGAAGCCATCGCCGACGGCTGCATCGACATCGCCGACGAAGTGGGCACCTCCAAGATCGGCAAATGCCACACGGGTGAAGACGTGACCTATGTGGAGTCACCCTACAGCCAAAAGTCCATCACCGACTTCTACGACAACATCACCAGCATCAAGAACGCCTATATGGGTGGTATGGAAAGCCAACGCGATGAAGCCCTCTCGCTGCACACCTATATTAAGGACAACAACAAGGAGCTTGACACGAAGGCCTTGAATGCCATCGAAAACGCCATGAAGAAGATCCAAGCCATGAAAGCGCCTTTTGTGCAGTTCTATGCCGATGCCAGCGCTGGCGAGGCCATGGAAGCCTGCCAAAACCTCTCCGATGTGATGGCCGAGGTGAAGGCCGAGTTTGCAAAGATTGATAGGAAGTAATTCTAGGGTCGCTTTGCGTCATTGCGAGGCACGAAGCAATCCAGAAAACCAACTTAATCCCTGGATTGCTTCGTCGTTCCTCCTCGCAATGACGACAAGCGTTCAATAAAACAGAACAATAACACAAAACCCAAATATCATGATAAATCACAAACATTTAAGCATCTTTGCCCTTGCCAGCCTTATGGCTTTGGCCGCTTGTAATCCCAAGGAACCCATCCCCGAGGTCATCAGCGAAGAGACCTACGCCGGCGGCGAACTGGGCACCACCTTCAACACTTCCCAATCCGCCTACGAAGACCCCACCCCTGCCGTCGAACAGGCTGGTTTGACCACTGCATTCAAATATGGCGAGTACTTCTTTGAGCGCACCTACACGCAGAACAACGAGCCCTTCAACGGCCTCGGCCCCCTTTACATCCGCAGCAGCTGCATCGCTTGCCATCCCGGCTACGGTCACGGCATGCGCATGAACCGTTATCGCGCCGACGACTGGGGCAACGGCTACTTGCTCGTTTTTACCGACAAGAACGACACCTACCTGAGTTCTTATACAGGTATGCCTCAAACCAAGGCCATAGCCCCCTTCAAGGCACCCTTGGACGAGACCCAAATCCAAATCAACTGGCTGAGCTACACCGACGAGTGGGGCAACCAGTTCCCCGACGGGGAGACCTACAACCTCACCTATCCTGAGGTCTACATCCCCGAAGAGGCTTTCTACGCGCCCCTCGAGGTGGGTGGTCAACCCATCCCCTACAGCGACTTCGTCTGCCGTCTCGAATCGACCATCGGCATCTATGGCACTGGCTTGATTGATGCCATACCCGATGACTCGCTGAGAGCGCAATACCAAAAGGAATACAATGACGGCTACATGCCCAATGGCCTCAATCCCGCCATGTGGGCTGGCTCCGACTTCGCCCCGACGGGCTATTATGGCAATACCACCCATCCCAAGAAGTACACCTACGCCCTCACACGTGGTCCCTTGCAGGATGCCCCTGGTGCCAACGCCATCTGGAACATCACCAACGTGACGCACCGCACCAAGATGGGTCACTATATGACCGCTGCCTACGCCACCAAGGCTTCGCAAGACCCTGACGTGCAGGCTGAGTTCTACAACTACTTCCCGCAGTACAACCTCACGGGCAACGTGGAAACCGATATCTACAACTACCTGATGATGAACGACCAAATTCCCGAATCCCTGAAGGTTCCCGAGATGAAGGATGAGGACTATGTCAACTTCATGGTTTGGCACCGTGGTTTGGCTGTTCCTGCCGCACGTAACATGGATGACCCCGAGGTGCAACGCGGCAAGGAGCTCTTCAACAACATGGGTTGTGCCTACTGCCACCGTCCGTCGTGGAAGACCGGCGACGATATGTTCACCGACCCGACTGGCTTCTTTGCCGATGGCGACGCCCGCCTGCCTCGCTACCCCAACCAGAAAATTTGGCCTTATAGCGACTACATTCAGCACAAGCTCCACATGGAGAACGACATCCGCACGGGTTGGTGCCGCACCACCCCGCTCTGGGGTCGTGGTTTGAGCGCCAGATGCACCGGTCGCAGCGACCGTTTGCACGACTGCCGCGCACAAACCGTCATCGAGGCCATCATGTGGCACGGCAATGCCCAAAGCGACGCCCGTCGTACCGTGGAGAAATTCCGTGAGCTGCCCAAGAAGGACCGCGATGCTGTCGTGAAATTCATAGATGCTATTTAAACCTGTGTAGAGACGGTGTGACACCGTCTCTACAGTTTATACCATGGTCTGTAGGGCTGTCACATCATGGCAGCCGCTGTGAAAAATGAAACAGCGGCTGCCGTGGTACGACAGCCCTACATCCTTATTAATGAGGACTTACCCACCCAAAAATCGCTAAACATGGGGAGATTGGACAATTATTTTTTTTCGGACATTTGCAGCGTAATTGAAACTAAACTGCAATGAAATACGTTCGTCACATCACATCAGTGCTGGTCATCATACTCATCGCCGTCCTTGCCGTTGGAACAGTTGTTGAAAAACTGCACGGCTCGGAATTCGCTTTGGCTCATGTCTATTCGGCATGGTGGTTCGTTGGTCTGTGGGCTTTGATGGCGGGGCTCATCATCTATATGGCGGTGAAATGCCGACTGTGGAAAAGGATGGCGGTATGTGCCCTGCATGCGTCTATCCTGCTCATCCTCCTTGGCGCATTACTAACCATGCTTACGGGTCAACACGGCAGAATGAAACTCGAACCCAACCGCCCCAACAGCCAGTTCTTCATCCAAGACAAGGGCGAAATCACAAAAGAAGCGCTGCCCTTCAGCCTCACTTTGGACCGTTTTGAGATAGAGACCTACCCCGACTCAAAAAAGCCTAAGGACTACATCAGCCATCTTCATCTCACTGACGGCAACACCACAACGGAGACCGTTATCTCAATGAACAACATATTAAGGCACAAGCATTACCGTTTTTACCAAAGCGATTTCGATGAGCAAGGCAACTCCATTCTTGATGTCGCCCGCGACCCTTGGGGCATCGGAGTGACCTACACTGGTTATGTATTGCTTTTCATCGCATTGGTAGCGATACTTATTGAGCGACGAAAGTCCTTCCGTGCTGTTACCTGGTCGTGGCTTGCGGTGCTCGTAGTATTGATGGTGGTGCTCTATGTCAGAATGCTCACTCATCCCTTGCTTCCAGTGCTACGCTCACCTTTCTTCAGCTTCCATATCTCTACCATTGTCACAGCCTACGCTTTGTTGCTCGGCATTCTGGTAGTTGGCATCATCGCCCTCATCAAGCCGAAAGACAAAGTTCGTATGGAGAGAATGAAAAGCCTTAGTACGGCGATGCTTTATCCAGCAGTGGCTTTGTTGGCCATTGGCATCTTCATCGGTGCCATTTGGGCCAACGTCTCTTGGGGCAACTACTGGTCGTGGGATCCGAAGGAAGTTTGGGCTCTCATCACCCTGCTCATCTACGCCGCCCCGCTACACGAGAAGCTTTGGAAATCGTTCCAAAAGCCTATGTTTTTCCATATTTATGGTATCCTTGCCTTTTTGAGCGTACTGATTACCTATTTCGGCGTGAACTTGCTTTTGGGCGGGGTACATGCCTATAATTGATAGCTGAGACATAATACCGCATTACTCAAATAATTCGTTTTGCAATGATAGTTTTTTCTTACTTTTGCAAAGAATAAAACCTATCATTCTATGAAAAGACTATTATTTGTTATGCTGATGGTCATCATGGGCTGGGAGCCTGTGATGGCTTGCACTAACTTAATCGTAGGCAAGAAAGCATCTGCCGATGGCAGCGTGATGTGCACCTACAACTGCGATGGTTTCGGCTTCTCCGGCTCACTGTCTTACAGTCCTTCGGGACAACATGAAAAAGGTGAGCTCATCGCCATTCACGGATGGGGGCCTTCGCATGAGGGACAATATGTGAAACAAGTGGAATATACCTATAATGTGGTTGGCCTGATGAACGAAAAGCAAGTGACCATCGTGGAGACCACCTTCGACGGACGATTGGAACTGGTCAACCAAGAGGGCCTATTGGACTATTTCTCACTGATGCGTTTGGCTTTGCAGCGCTCCTCGACCGCTCGGGAAGCTATTCGTTGCATGGTGGAACTCGTTGAGGAATACGGTTATAACAGCAGCGGCGAGACCCTCACCATCTGCGACCCCAGCGAAGCCTGGATTATGGAAATCATTGGCAAGGGCCCTGGCCGCAAAGGTGCCGTTTGGGTGGCCTTGCGCATCCCCGACGACTGCATTTGCGCCCATGCCAACCTGAGCCGCATCCGTCAGTTCCCCTTGGAGAAGCGTTCCAAAAACAGCATCAGCAGCAAGAATCTCAAGAAAATCAATAATCCTGAGATTGAATGCGTCTATGCCGCTGATGTGATCAGTTTCGCCAAGGAATGGGGCTATTTCAACGGCAAGGATGAGGACTTCTCCTTCCGCGATGCCTACTGCCCTATCGACTTCGAAAATGTGCGCTATGCCGATGCCCGCGTGTGGAGTTTCTTCCGCCATCACTACAGCCACGAGGAAATGGACAAATACCTGCCCTATATCAATGGCGACTTTGATGTCTGCGACCATTTGCCCCTTTGGATCAAGCCCGACAAACCCCTGTCCTTGCGCGACTTGCAAAATGACATGCGCGACCATTTCGAAGGCACGCCACTTGATATGACCTCCGACATGACCGCTGGCCCTTGGGGCATGCCCATCCGTCCGCTGCCGATGCATTTCAAGGATAACGACAGCGTCAACTACTACCGTGAGCGTCCCATTGCCACGCAACAATCAGGCTTCACGATGACCTGCCAAATGCGCTCATGGCTGCCCAACGATGTGGGTGGCGTGACTTGGTTCAACTGCGATGACGCTAACATGGTGGCCTATGTACCGCTCTACTGCTGCATCACGCAAGTGCCCGATTGTTTCCGTCAGGAGAACAACCCACGCAATGAGTTCAGCGACAAGTCAGCCTTTTGGATGAACAACTGGGTGGCCAACATGGTCTATCCACGCTATTCGATGATGATTGGCGACCTCCGCAAGGCACAAAACGATCTAGAGGACTACTATTTCGCCGACCAGGACAGCGTACTCACTGCCATCGAAAAAATGACACCTGCCGACCGTCAAGGCTATTTGAACCGCAAGAGCATTGCCTACGCTGACATGATGATGCAGCGTTGGGACAAATTGGCGAAATACCTCATCGTGAAATATAATGACCAAGTGGTAAAGCGTGTCGACAAAGACGGGAACTTCCAACGTTGGGGCTACGAAACGCCTGGTTACGACCGACAGTTCATCGATGCCATTGGAAAGACCACCGGTGACCGTTACAAACTCAAAGAGGTCATCAAACGTAGAGAAAGGTAAGCTCCTTCTTTTACTTTACTGCCTTGATCTTTCCACCCTTCCGCATCATGGCATCCCACCAACGGGCAGGCATGAGCGCATGCATAACCCTGCCGGAAATCGAAAAACGACCGCGGGAATAGCGTGCTTTGGGGTGACGACTGTTGACAGCGCGACTGATGGCCTTGGTGATGACGGAAGGCTTTGACAGGAAATTGGTCTTATAGAACCAATCAATGTTTTTGGCCCACTGTGTGCCGACCTCTTCGTAAGCCGTACCCGCCGACGCTTCCATCAAATGTTTGGCTGCGATGGGTCCCCAGTCGGTCTTGATGGCACCTGGCTCAATCATCACTACATCAATGCCAAAGGGTTTCATCTCCATGCGCAAGGCATCACTGAAGGCCTCAACAGAGTATTTGGTCACATTGTACCAGCCACCCATGTAAATCACCATCTTGCCCGCTATCGATGAGGTGTTGATGATGCGGCCGCTCCCCTGCTTGCGCATATAAGGCAACACCAACTGCGTCAGTCGCGCCAAGCCGAAGACATTCACTTCCACCTGCCTACGCGCATCCTCAAGCGGCACAGTCTCGATAGTACCAAAGTAACCATATCCTGCATTGTTGACCAACACGTCAATCCTTCCTTCGGCTTGTATGACGGCCTCAACGCCTTGACTCATAGACGCTTCATCGGTGACATCCATCTTGATCACCTTCACACCATATGCCTTCAAAGGCTCCATCAGCTCCACCCGGCGGGCGGCAGCATAAACCTTATGGCCTTGTTGGGCCAAAGTCTGGGCAGCATCGAAACCGATACCACTGCTGGCCCCTGTGATAAGAATTACCTTGTCATGCTTCATAATGCTTGCAAAATTACAAATTCCCGCAACGATTCCGCAAGGATTCGTGTTTTTTCTGTAATTTTGCCGCTTCTTTTTACCGAGGTAAAAATACTATGAATACCTACAAACACGAAGTAAAATATTATGAATGCGACCGTATGGGTGTGACGCATCACTCCAACTATGTTCGCTTCATGGAAGAGGCCCGTGTCGACTGGCTCGACCAACTGGGATTCGGCTTTGAGAAGATCGAAGCGGAGAATGTCTTCTCCCCTGTCATTTCCATCTCATGCGAATACAAGCACCCTACAACTTTCAAGGACATCATTGAAATCGAGGTGAAAATCAGCAAGATGAGTGAGATGAAGTTTGAATTCGACTATACGATGCGCTCCAACGGCAAGTTGGTCTGCCTTGGACACAGTGCTCATTGCTTCATCGAAAACGGTCGCCCCGTGGCCATCTCAAAGCGCCTCCCCGACTTTTACCAATCACTAAAAAGCTATATATCAGTTGAATAATGCATAAGATATTTGTTCCCATATACCATTACTTCAAAAATCACAAGGTCTTGATGTACCTGATTATGGTCATCTCGTTCTTGGTATTCCTCTTATTCGGGCTGCGACTCCATTTCGAGGAGGACATCTCTAAGCTTTTGCCTACCTCAAGTGTCGAGAGCCAGCTGGCCTTCACATCCATCCAACTCAAGGACAAGATTTACCTTCAAGTGACCTCTGCCGATGAGCCAGTCTCCCCTAACATCCTTGCCGAACGGACTGATGAGTTCGTCAACCTACTCTACGAGAAGGATTCTACGACCCATTATATTGGCAATGTGCTGTACAAAATGGAGCCTGAGGTGGCCATCAATGCCTTGGACTTTGTGCTTGAGCATATCCCTTCCTTCATCGACACCTCAGCCTACAGTAACTTTGAGAAAGCCCTTGAGCCTGAGGCCATCCAGAACCAGATGTGGGTCAACTACGAGCAGATGATGGAAGATGAGACGGGCGACATTACCCAAGCCATCATGTATGACCCGCTCAACTTGCGTGATGTGGTGCTCGGCGATGTGATGCAAGGCGCTGTCAACGGCTTCAACATCATCGACGGACAACTCTTCTGCCCCGATAGCACCGTAGCCATCGCCTATCTTGCCCCCGCTTTCCAATCCTTGGATTCGAAGTCGGCCAACAAGTTCGCCAAAATGCTGAAACAAACGCAAGAGGAATTTGAAACCATCCACCCAGACATCAAAGTGCATGCCCACGGCGACCCCATCGGCAGTGTTTCGAATGCCGGACGCATCCGCTCCGACCTTGTCGTGACCGTGGGTATTTCCCTGGTTTTGATATTGATCCTTATCGGCTTGTGTTTCAGAAACCTTTCTTTCATCTGGGAACTCTTGTTACCTATCATCTTTGGCACAGCCTTCTCGTTGGCGGGCATCTTCTGGATTAAGGGCGAGATGTCGCTCATGGCCTTAGGATTGGGCGCCATCGTGCTGGGTGTGGCCATCAGCTACAGCCTGCATGTGCTCATCCACCATTTCTTTGTCGGCGACCCCGAAAAACTGCTACAAGACGAGTCTACGCCCGTGTTCTTGAGCTGCATCACCACAGTGGGCGCCTTCTGCAGCCTGCTCTTCACCGACAGCGACCTGCTCCGCGACTTCGGACTGTTCGCCTCCTTCGCTTTGATAGGCTCCACGCTTTTCGCCTTGATCTTCCTGCCTCATTTCTTGCCTGCCCGAAAGGCCGACAGCAACAGCAAAACCTTCCGCCGCATCTCTCGCCTCAACAACCTGCCTTTCGACAAAAAGCCTTGGTTCTTGATATTGATTGCAGTCATCGTAGTGATAGGCATCATTTTCTCACCCAAGGTGAAATTCGACAACGACCTCCGCAACCTTGACTACAACTCACCCGAGGAAATCATGGCCGAGGGTCTTTACAACGCGAAAAACAACGACGGCTTCTATCACCTATATTTCGCTACTGTTTCCACTGACCTCGATGAGGCCTTGGAAGCCGACAAGACGCTCATGGTACTGCTTGATTCCCTAAAGCAAGAAGGTGCGGTGCATAGCTATACCGATTTCATCCCCAAGCTCTTCGTCACCCAAGCCGACCAAGAACAACGCATTGCCGTTTGGAACGACTTCTGGACCGAAGAAAGGAAAGCCTACGCCATCTCACGCGTTGAGAAAGGCGCTTTGGAATTCGGCCTCGACCCGATGATGTTCTACGACTTCAAGGAGCTTCTCGACGCCGACTACGAAGCCGCCTCACTGATGGAAAGCGGTGTGGTGCCCGACAATCTTTTGGGCAACTTCATCGAATGCAATGCCGACAACCAATACATGGTGTTCACCGATGTCTCCATGGACTTCGACGAGAAAGACGTCGCCACCGATGCCTTGGTCACCAACCCCAGGACCTTTGTCCTTGAGCCGTTCTACTACTGCAAGAGCATGGTGGAGGTCATCAACGATGACTTCAACATCGCCGTGTGGATTTCCTCGCTGTTTGTGCTGTTGATCCTCTTGGTATCCTTCCGTAACATCATCACCGCCTTGCTGTCGTTCCTTCCCATGGTACTCAGTTGGTTCATGGTGCAAGGCTACATGGCCATCATCGGGCTGGAGTTCAACCTCATCAACATCATCATCTCCACCTTCATCTTTGGTGTGGGTGTCGACTACAGCATCTTCATCACCGAAGGTTTGCTCAAGCAAGCGCGCACGGGCGACCGCGACGTACTCACCTGGCACAAGGTGGCCATCTTCTTCTCGGCCATCATCCTGGTTATCGTGGTGGCCTCGCTCCTCTTTGCCGTCCATCCCGCCATCCGTTCCATCGGTCTCAGCACCCTCATCGGAATGGCCTCAACCATAATGATTTCGTATTCCCTGCTGCCGTTCGCATTCTGGAGGTTGATGAAGTGGCCGTGGTATAGGCGGAGTGTGATGAAAAAGGTCCAGAAGAAATGAGCTATTCCTCGCCCATTCGCGCCTTCATGTTTTCGTGAAAAGCTATCGTGCTGACAGGTATTGATGAGGATCTTTATTCTTCAACTTCAGCGAAAAGGCCTTTGGCAGTTATCTCACTATGTATCAATGAGGAATGTGTTCCTTTCGACACACCCCTTGGTGTAACGAAAGTGATTACCGTTCCTCTAGCCACACCCGTAATCTCCATAAAAAGGCTTTTGCGTTCAATTAGTTGTTGCTCGTAAGCTTTGGTGATATTATACGGAGTTTCCGAGAATTTCATCTCGACAAGATGGATGATTTTGTCAGCCCGTTTGATGACAAGGTCGATTTGTGCCCCTTTTCTCGGGTCGTTTTTTTGAGTCACAAAGCGCCACGAGGATGCTTCGGTTGCCATGCCAGAAATTCCCAGACTCTTTTTAATATGAGGCAAATGGCGCAAGCAGACTTCCTCGAAGGTAAAGCCTTCCCATGATGCCACACCACGGTCGGTGTAATGATGCTGCCAATAATGTTCGTCGCGCGAGCGGTTGCCTTCGACATAACGAAAATAGAATAAGGTATAGAAGTCTGACAAGCGGTAGAGCGTGTGTTTGGTCTTGTTTCCGAATTGGGCATAAGAAACGATGAAGTCGCAGCGCTCCAGATTATCAAGCATTTTGGAGAGCCCGCCACCACTGTAGCCAGTGCCCTGCTCAATCTCGTCCCTTGTGAAGCCTTCCCTTTTGGTCGATAATAGTTTCACGATGGCGATGTAACGGTTGGCCTTATTGAAAAGGGCATTGTAGAGTTCGTTGAACTCGTCGCTCAGGTCGCCCCCGCGTCGGAAAACCAACGAATCGACATTTTGAGGCAGGCTTAAAGAAGGGCGCAGCAAGCTCAGGTAATAGGGTACACCACCGAACAACATGTAGCATTGCAGAATTTGGTAATCATCCCAGTCGAAACCGTGTTCGATGAGATAAGCCTTACATTCGCTCAAGAAAAACGGACGGAGGTAAATGCGATGTGTGATGCGGTTGTGAAGACCTCCTTGGTTGTCTTCCAATTTGTCCTTCATCCAACTGGTAGCACTGCCGCAAGCCACGAACACGATGTCGTCACGGTTTTGCACCCAGCTGGACCAAAAATACTCCAGTTCATCAACAAACTCACTGCCTTGCGTGTCAATCCATGGCATCTCATCGAAAAAGATGATTTTCCGTTTTTCTTTGCATTTTTCCAAGTATTCCGCCAACTGCAAGAAAGCATCGTGCCAAGATTTCAGTTCAGGGATGCTTTTGTCGCCAGAATAACGCACCAATGCTTCTCGGAAGTTTTGGAGTTGGATAATCTTCTTTTGTCGGTGTGCTCCAACATAGTGAAAGCTATAGGTGTCGTTGAAGAAACGGCGCACTAGGAAGGTCTTGCCGACACGACGGCGACCATACATGATGATAAATTCAGAACGGTGAGAGTTTACCGCCCATTCCAACTCTTTCCATTCCCGTTCTCTTCCAACGAGTTTGTCTTCGTTTTCCATTTGCTGTAAATTTGTCGCAAAGTTACAACATATTTCCAAAACAGAAAACGATTTTTGTCCAAATCCGATAAAAAATCATAGATTTGGACAAAAAACGAATAGTTTTTATCCAAATGTATATATAAAACATAGATTTGGACAAAAAACTATATTAATGGGATTGATCTTTTTGGGATTTTTATGTCAAAGAAACAAATCTCACATAAATCCTAAACAAATCTGCGGTTGCCGCATATCGTTGTTTTCCCGCATTACAAATGCTGATATTCATGGCTTCCGAATTGAAAATTCGGAAGAACGTATATAAGCGGAATGTGATGAAAAAGGTCCAGAAAAAATGAGCTATTCCTCTCCCATTCGCGTCTTCATTGCCGCATTGACCTCGGTTGAATAGTATTGGAAGAAGTTGAAACTCAAGACAATGGAGATTTTGAGAATCAAATCGGCATCGAGTGAAGGCCTATTGAAGATTTTGTAGACATGGTTGCGGGTGCAGCCAATTTCACGAGCCAGCCAACTTGCGCTACGTTGGTCGGCTTTGAGTTGCTCACGGATTAGGTGCCCGATGTGGATGTTGTTTTGACAGTTTTCCATCTGCTCACATAATCGAATAGCACAAAAATAGCCCTTAACAGTCTTTCATTTTTCATCCATTTCATCCATTTGCGTTTTCTTTCGATTCCTAACATGAAATTGTTTATTTTTGCCCAAAATAAGCGGAACCATGTTATCCCTTCCTATCATAGCAATGATTAAGAAGAAATCGGGGCTGGACTTCAGTAAGGTGTCAACACCCTGAAACGGCTGATGGGCTATGCCAAATCCCCTATCGCGCCACGCAAAGCCACCCTTGATGCCTTGGCGCATTATCTCGGTTCGCCTTCATGGGAAGTGCTGACCGGCATGCAACCCGTTGAAAGCGACTGGATGGAAAAGGCTTTCTTCGCCGATGAGATTCGAGAAGGCACAACGGTGGAGGCATCATGGTTACCCAACCGTCATATCGCTTTGCTGTGTATCGGTGAAAACAAATTCCGTGTGACAGAGAGCTTGAACGGCAAATTGCTTGTCAACGATGAGGTGACCATCCTTAGTTTTCGTTTGGAGTATCCTTTGCAGGTGTACCAAGTCATCCGCAATGGCGAGATTGTGCGCGATGCCGCTGGTAACGAGTTGGGTTATGTAGCAGGCCGACAGAACGGATTGACCGAACTATTCATCAAGGAGGCAGCCTAATGAGCGATTCCGATTTCATCAATCCTGTACAACACAATCAAGATGAAGTGTTGTTTGACAGCGGCGGTACCTGCGACTGCTACCGTCTCGTTAAGGACAACCGTGTGTATTGCGTCAAACGGCCCAAAAAGGACATGCGTTCTTCTGAAGCATACATGAGTTTGTTCCGCAAGGAGTTTGAACTTGGCATCGACTTGGAGCATCCCAATATCGTGCGTTATTTTGTCTACGATGAGGACGAACAAGGCCCTTTCATCCGCATGGACTACATCGACGGCGATAGCCTTGAGGCTTTTGTTGCTCAGCATCCCGACTATTTCAAAGATAAAGGACATAGGAAACAATTCTGCGACGAGTTGTTTTCAGCTTTGGACTATCTCCACGACAAGAAGATGCTGCACCTCGACCTTAAGCCCAGCAACATCCTCATCACCAACAAAGGACATCATGTGAAGCTTATTGATTTGGGGTTCGGTTGGAGCGAAAGTTACTTGCATGATTTAGGGTTTACCCGTGATTATTGTGCGCCAGAACAACAGACTGCCGAGACCGAGTTGTTCGGCCCAGCCACCGACATCTATGCCTTGGGCAAGATACTACAGCGTTTCGGTTTGGCCAAGGATGCTGTAATTCAAGGTTGCCTGAAAGAAAATTCGAAGGAGCGTTACCAAAGCGTTGGAGCGCTTCAAAAGGCCTTCCGGCGAAATGAGACTAAAAGCAAAGCCACCAAAGTATTGTATGGAGTGTTGGGAGTCGTCGTGATAGGCGTTGCAATATTGCTGCTTGGACAACCCAAGGAACCTCCCATCCCCGTTCGTCCACCTGCGCCAGAGGGTGCAGAGGATGCCATCAACGGCTTGTTCACTATCAATGCCAAAGGCGATCAGGTGTATTTCTCAAAGGGTAATTTGCAATACAAACCCTACACCAACACCTGGCGCTTTGCAGAAAACCAATTTGACTACATTGGTGGCGACAATGCAAATGTTATGCAAGAGGCAAACCACAGGGGCTGGATTGACTTGTTTTGTTGGAGTTCCAACGGGCAAGAGCATGGTGCCATTAATTATCAACCTTGGAGTCACCAAACCGAGGACCAGGAATCAGGTACATGCCTTTACAATGCATACGGTTCTGACACATGTGATCTTTGCGACTTTAATGGACAAGCCGATTGGGGCTACAATGCCATTAGCAATGGCGGCAATGAAGAAGGACTTTGGCGCACCATGACCATGGACGAATGGCTCTACCTCCTTGATGAACGAAGCACCGCCACGGGCATACGCTTCGCAAAGGCCAATGTTGTGGGAGTGAATGGCTTGTTACTCTTGCCTGATGACTGGGACAATTCGTATCAACTACACGATGTTAACAACGATGATGTCGACTATATGAGCAACACTATTCCGCAGCCTTTCTGGACGGAAAAAGTTGAATCACAAGGAGCGGTTTTCCTCCCAGCGGCAGGTATTCGTGACGGAACCGTCGTTGGATTGATAGGGAGATATGGTTTTTATTGGTCAGCCACTCATTTGGGAACCTTTGATGCTAAGGGTGTATATTTCTCAGGCTCCTTTTTCAACCATGAAAACAAACATGAAAAATGCTTCTCACACAGTGTGCGGCTGGTGAGAGATAGGTAAGAGCATCGACCAAATTCAGTTTTCTCCTACGCGCCCTTTCATCCCTTCAAGGAACTCCGCAGTATAGTATTGGAAAAAGTTGAATTTCATGGCCAAGGAGATGCAGAGCAGCAGTTCACCATCTAACGAAGGCTTGCGGAACACCTTGTAAAGATGATTGCGCGAGCAGCCAATCTCGCGTGCCAGCCAGCTTGCGCTGCGTTGGTCAGCCTTCAGTTGCTCACGGATGAGGAGCCCAATGTGGATGTTTCCCTGTTTTTCCATTGCCTGCCTATTGCTTGGGCTTTGACTCTTTTCCCGTGGAGCAATGAAAAAGCGTGAAACGCATTTCTTATGTCACCGAAGGCTCTGGAAGGCCCGTCACACCATAAGTAATAGCAGTTCACGCTAAAAGCATGAACTCTTGCTATTCTTATCCCCGTGTGACAAATTTTCCAGATTTTCAGTAAAGGAACAAGAGCAAAAGCTCGGTTAGTATTTCAGATGGTTATCTCTTTTCCGTTCTTTGACTTTTTAGAATTAGGCTTCAAAAATACGTAAAATATCCAAAATGGATATAGGTTTCATGTTGGTATCCGACAAAAAGTTCGGTTTTTATGCCAAAAACCAGCGAAATCTGTCTTTTTTTTCGACATTTCGCTGGTTTCTGACGGAACTTTTAGGCAAAATCTACCAAAATAACAGGACAATTTCGATCAAAATTAGAGCTTTATGCCGCAATATGTAGCTGTGCGGATAATTCGTAAAAAACAGCGTATGCAAAGAATCTCGAATCTCGGAAATTGTTTTTGAAAGCGATATGCGTATAATATCTTACCAAATATCGTACAATCTACCAATATTGAAAATGCTATATCCTCCTCCAATTACTGGCAACAGAATTGACCAGAAAAAGCCCCATTCGAGACAAAGCCCCAGAATTAGTATTAGTAATGAAAGAGCTAAAACAACTAAGAAAATATTCCGAAGCTTCATGGCTTCTTCATGCGCTGCTTGTTCATCTCTTTCTGCTTTTTGCTCTAACTCGCGCTCTCTTTTTTGGGCAGTTTTTGTTTTTTTGTCATAGAAAGATAAACAATAATCGGTGTAACAACTGTCATCAATAAAGAAATGATAAACTCGTTTCATAAAACCCTGAATACCCTCAATCTCAAATTTCGTATTTAAGTCTTCCGTTTTCTTATACCCTCCATTGACATCAATCAATTCGCTTGAGTCGACATACATGGAAACATTTTCGGACTCAGCAATGATTCTGATAAGCTCGTCTGGAATAGCAGTAGCGACCCTTCTCATGTCTGCTGATTCACATTGTGAGTCACAAATATAATCATTAGGTTCCCAATGCTCACTTTCCCAATTGTCTATTGTAATGACATTGCCCCTTATAACCTTCTTTCTAATCTTCAAATAATCAATATTACCCATACTTAAATATTTCGATTGGGCAGCAAGCTCTACTCTTTGACCATCTATGACAAATGTTACTTTTTCATATTCTTGTTGGTCGTTATTCTTATCGCTATTTACGAACAAATAAAAAACAAACAACATAGTGTCATTTTCGGTGCACTCTTTTCCTTCAAAACTTCTAAATGCTTGAACCGATAATAATCTATCGTTCCGATTTGGAAAGTTGATGTCATTAATGACAGCGTTGATGATTGCATCGTTTTTTAAATCCTCTTTAGTCGTGTTTTCAAAGCCGTTATATTTTACTTCAACGGCTTCTTCTCTTAATGTGTCTTTCATGTTCTTTTTAGTTTTTAGCTATCTTATTGTTTTATTTCTTTCAAATACCCATAAGCGCATTGGCTGCATTTGAAGCCGCCGCTGCTGTATTTACCTCGATGATGAGGCAGGCAATATGGACAGATGCGGTAGCCGCATTTGTCGCAAACATACCACTTGCTTGTGTTGGGAAATTCCTTCCCGCAGCATTGACAAGGAATATAGACCATAGTTTAATAATTTGAATTTCAATAGCTTATTCTGGGACTCCTCCTTGTATTAGTGTTTTTCCATTTTCAACTTTCTTAATTATTTGCTTCATTCGATCCAATTCTATTGCACAGCGAGCATTGTCGACTGTGTTTACAATCCACTGTTTATCAGTAATATCAATTGTAAAGTCTTTGAGATCATCAACAGATACATTGAAATCACAAATCTTTTGCAATAAAGAGAGAGCCTCATATAGTTTTTCCATTTTATACTTATTATTAAATATTAGTTTTAATTTAGTTTTAAAGAGGGCAGGCTTCCCCGCCCTCTAGTTACACACGGTGGTTTAAAGCATCTTTTAGATTACTTTTTAACCTCATAGATGGTAGGCTCGCTATGGCCTCCAGGCCACGAATAACGAACGAGGAATTGGCGCCCACATTTTGAACACTGTGGCGCTGCATTGGTGGTGTATCCTTGTTGAAATCCCACCTGAGTCGGTCTTCCGCAATGCGGACATGTCACTGAAAAAAATGCTGTCATTTTTAATTTGTTTTTAGTTTAACACATTTGAAAATAGAATAACTATTAGATTGCAAAATTACAACAAATCCCAATAAAACCAAATTAATTATTTGATAATCAATACTTTAATTATCCAAATCAGATACAGAAATTGTATCCAAAATGGATAATTCGGGATGGAAATGGATGAAGTGGATGGATTTTGGAAACAAATGCTCTGCATTGGCTCCGCCGAAATCCTCGATTCAGCGTAGCTAATCTTCGATTTCAATGTAGTTAAATCTTACAAAAATCTGTCACAAATCACTTTTCAAGTCAACTTCTCGAAACAGGTACAAGCAGAAATGCCACTTAAATAAGTTCAAAAAAATCCGTATTTTTGCAGACTTTTTGAAAAACATTCTGCATGCAGAAAACAAATGAACTCGATAGCCTGACTTTCGCCGCTATGCTGCGCCAAGGCGCGGTGCAACTGGGCAGGGACAAAAAGGTCATCAACGACCTCAACGTCTTCCCTATCCCTGACGGCGACACGGGCGACAACATGCTGATGACCCTCAAGGCGGGGTGCACTGCCTTGAACGACCAACTCGGAACCCTTTCCGAAATAGCCTCAGCCGCTTCTTCGGGTATGCTGCTCGGCGCAAGAGGTAACTCTGGCGTCATCCTTTCGCGCATTTTCGCTGGCCTCGCCAAAGGTCTGCAAGGCGTCATCGAAGCCGACACAAAGGCCTTCGCCAATGCCATGCAATCCGCTGTGAAAGAGGCATACAAATCCGTACCCATTCCCGTTGAAGGCACCATCATCACCGTACTGCGCGAAGGCGTGGCAGGCGCAGATAGCAGTGCCGACTTGAACCATTATTTTGAGACCTTATTGGAGGCCATGCAGGTCTCCCTTGACCATACGCCCGAACTGCTCCAAGTGCTGAAAGATGCAGGCGTGGTCGATAGCGGCGGCGCTGGACTAGTGAGCATCTTCCGAGGCATGAACGAGGCTTTGAACGGCATTATTTCAGAAGAAGAAATCGCACCTACTTCGGCCGCTACACCTACCGTAGAACTCGACAAGTTCACCGAAGACAGCACCTTGGAATTCGGCTACTGCACTGAATTCCTGCTCCGTTTGATGCGCTCAAAAGTCGACCTCGACACTTTTGACGAAAAGGTAATCTTTGACTATCTGAACCAAGTAGGAGAATCTGTCGTTGCCTTCCGCGAAGGCACCATTGTGAAAGTGCATGTGCATACCTTCACCCCTGGTGAGATCCTCAATGAGATGCAGAAATATGGCGAGTTCCTGACCATCAAGATCGAGAACATGGCACTGCAACACCACCAATCGACGAACCAGAACAATGCTTCGTTCAAGCTACCGCCCAAGCCTTACGGCATCGTGACCGTGGCCTCAGGCGACGGGCTCATCCAGGCCTTCCACGAGATTGGCGCGGATGAAGTGATTGCGGGTGGCCAGACGATGAACCCATCGACACAGGACTTCCTAGATGCCTTTGACCGCATCAACGCGCAACACATCCTTGTCTTCCCCAACAACAAGAACATCAAGATGGCCGCCGACCAGGCTGCCGAACTCTATAAAGACGCAGACATCCATGTGCTTCCGTCGACCACTATCGGCGAGGGCTACTATGGTATCGGCTACATCGACCGCGACAATCCCAATGTTGATGAAATCATCGCCAGCATCACGGAAATCATGCAATCCGTGGTGACAGGCATGATCTCCACTGCCATCCGCGATGCCGAAGGCGAACATGTGAGCGTCCACACGGGCGACTTTGTGGGCTACAGCGGCAAACAAATCCTTTCCGACAGTCCCGACCGCGAAACGGCCACCAAAGCCCTCATTGAACGCCTTGGTGCAGCTTCGCGTGATGTGATGCTGGTATTCTATGGCGAGGATGTCCCTTCAGAAGAAGCGGAACGCCTTGTCGCTGACTTGCAAACCCAATACAAAAACCTTGAAATTATGTTGAACAACGGCGCACAGCCGGTTTACGATTATATATTTGTATTATGTTGACATTCTTTAGCGACACCGATTGCGACATCACTCCCAAGGAGTGTGCCGAGTATGGCATCAAGCTCATCAGCATGCCTTACACTGTGGGTGAACAAGTGATTTACCCCTATATCGACTTCCATGAATTCGACTTCCACAAGTTCTACGATATGCTCCGAGCAGGCACCATGCCGACCACCAGCGCCATGAGTGAAGAGGCTTATATCCAATATTTTGAGCCTGAATATGCTGCTGGCAATGACATCCTTTATGTGCATTTCTCATCGGGTACCTCCAACACCTTCACCATCATGAGACAAGCTTTGGAGAAACTGAAGCAGAAATACCCCGAACGCAAGTTCTATGAAATCGACACGTTGGGCATTACGGCTTTGTCTTATAATGTAGTGCTTGAAGCCGCCGAATTGTACAAAGCGGGCAAGACTGCCGAGGAAATCGTGGAATGGGCCAAGGTGGAAGTGCCGAAGTTCCCGATGTACTTCTTCGCCGATGACCTGAAGTTCTTCCGTCGTAGCGGCCGTGTGAGCGGTTTGGCCGCCACCATGGGAGGCTTCATTGGCATCCGTCCCATCATCTACCTCGACAACGAAGGCAAGATGATCTCCATAGGCAAAGAGACGGGGCGCGCCAAGGCCATCGCCCGTCTGGTGAAGTTTGTCGAAGAGCTGGGCGAAGACGTGAAAGCCCACCGCGTGGTCATCGGTCACTCGGATGCTCTCGAAATCGCCGCCGAGGCCGAACGCCAACTGAAAGAGAAGTTTGGCGACGACCTGAACGTCATCATCACCCCCGTCAACCCGACCATCGGGAGCCACTGCGGCCCCAACGCCATCGGCATCTGCTTCCATGCGAAACATCGGTGATAAAAGCCAAGGTCCCTGAGCCCGTGGTCCCTGAGGCCACTCGAAGGGTCGAAGGGCCGACTTGAATTGACGGCGTTTCGATACTTCGACAAGCTCAGTACTCAACGACCTGCTTTAACTGAACCACTTCAAACTGAACCACTTCAATGATTACTGTCGAACAGGTACAGACAAAAAAACAACAGAAGGAATTCCTCGACTTTCCTTTGAAGCTCTACAAGGGCAATCCCTACTACACGCCGCCTTTGTACATGGATGAGAAGAAGATCTTCCGCAAGGACTTCGTTTACAATGACATGTGCGACTCCATCCATTTCAACGCCTACAAGGACGGCAAGATGGCGGGACGCATCTCAGGCATTGTGCAACGAGCCGCCAACGAAAAGACCGGCAAGAAACAAGTGCGTTTTACCCATTTCGATGTCATTGAAGATGAGGAAATCGCGCGCGAACTCTTCAAAGCCATTGAGGCTTGGGCCATCGAGAAAGGCATGAACGAGGTCGTGGGACCCCTGAGCTATTCCGACCTCGAACGCGAAGGATTGCTCATTGACGGTTTCGACTATCCTGCCACCTTCGAGGAGACTTATAACTATCCTTATTATCAGACCTTTATCGAGAATCTTGGCTATCAAAAAGAGGTGGACTGGACGGGCAGCCGACTGCGCATCCCTAAGGATTACGATGGCGAGGTCGACAAGCTGGCCAAATTCGTGATGAAACGCTACAACCTGCATCTCGGACCGGCACGCAACACCAATGATTTCCTCCAGAAATACGCTGACGGCATCTTCGAGCTGCTCGACAAATCCTACGAACTGCTTTACGGCACCGTACCTTTCACCGAGGGCATGAAAAAGATGATGATCGACAACTTCAAACTCGTCATCGACATCAGATATGTGGCTGCCATCCTCGATGAGAACGACAAGATGGTCTGCTTCGGCCTAGCCTTCCCTGCCATTGCTGATGCCGTGCGTCCATCGGGCGGCAGACTGACTCCAACTACCTTGGTTCGGTTGCTCAAAGCCTTGAAGAAGCCTGATGTCATCGACCTCTGCCTCATCGGCGTCGACCCCGAATGGCTCAACCGTGGCGTGAGCATCATCATTTCCGCAGAGATGATGAAAATGCTCAAAAACGTCAAGTACGCCGAGACCAACATGAACCTTGAAGACAACTACGCGATACAAAACCAATGGAAACGCTTTGATGAACAGAAGATCAAACGGCACCGTTGCTATGTTAAACAGTTAGAAATATGACACGCTTTGCGTCATTGCGAGGAGGAACGACGAAGCAATCCAGACAACATGCAAAACATCTGGATTGCTTCGCTCCGCTCGCAATGACGCCTACCAACAAATAACGAATAAATAATGATAAAAATACTAATCGATTGTTTCGGTGGCGACCACAGCCCCGAGGCTAACGTGGACGGCGCCTTGGCAGCCATGGAAAAAATGCCCGACATGTATCTCATCCTTACGGGTGATGAGGGCATCCTGCAGAACTACCTGAAAGACAAAACCTACGACAGTTCGCGTCTTGAGATTGTCCACGCGCCCGAGGTCATTGGCTGCGAGGAACGTCCCATCGACGTCATCCGACTAAAAAAGGAAAGTTCGATGATCAAGGCCGTGAGGATGTTGCGTGACAACGACGACATCAACGCGATGGTGAGCACGGGTTCCACGGGCGCTCTCGTGGCCGCCGCCTTGACGCGCATCGGCCGCGTGAAAGGGGTCATCCGTCCCGCCTTCTGCCCTCTCCTGCCTACCATGGATGGTGGCATCGTCGGCATCTGCGACAGCGGTGCCAACGTGGAGGTCACACCCGAGCATCTGCGACAGTTTGCCATCATGTCGAGCCTATACATGAAGTATGTCTACAACATTGAAAATCCGCGCATTGCATTGCTCAATGTAGGAAAAGAAGCAGAAAAAGGCGATGAAATCCGACAAAAGGCACGCATTTTGTTAAGTGAGACCCCGGAAATCCATTTTGTGGGCAATATGGAGAGCCGCGACCTGCTGTCGGGCAACTATGACGTGGTGGTTTGCGACGGTTTCTCGGGCAACGTGCTGGTGAAGACCACGGAAGGTACGGCCTTGGAGTTGCTGAAGAAGTTGAAGAAGGACATCTATTCGAGACCTATCTACAAACTCGGTGCCCTACTGATGAAGAAGATGTTTATGGAGGAGAAAGAGTTCATGAACTACCAGAACTACGGCGGCAGCGTGCTGCTCGGCACCTCGAAGACAGTCGTGAAAGGCCATGGTTCCAGCAAGGCGACAGCAGTGGAGAAATGCATCGAACAAGCCTACAAGATGGAAGTCAGTTCATTGTCATCGAAGATGGAAGAGATTATTATGAAGTATGAACATTATGAATATTAAGCTATCAGCCGTTAGCTGTCAGCTATCAGCTATCAGCTCGGTTAAGGCGAGCTGAATGCTGATTGCTGAACGCTGATAGCCAATCTTGAATCTTGAATATTAAATCTTTGAATCTGTATAATATGTACGAAATTGTAAAAACCACCTTAGCGCGTCAGTTGCGCATCGACCCGGAACGAGTCACACTCGACGCACAAATCAAGAGAGACCTCGGTGCCGATTCCGTCGACATCCTGCAACTGCTCATGCGTCTTGAAGACGACTATGGCATCACCATCCCCGACCAAGCCTTGGCCAAGTTTGAAACCGTCAACGATGTAGTCACCTATTTAGACAACCTCAAGAAATGAAACACATTACATTGATTATCTTTGCGGTATTGTTTTCCATAACCGCATTCGCACAACAGACTTTCAACACTGATTTCACCCAAACCAAGGTGATGAAAGTGTCGGGCAAGACCACCAACAAGGTCGGCCACATCCTCTTCGATGGCAAGGACCAACTCAAGATGATCTACTCAGAGCCTGAAGGCGATTATTTCATCATCGAAGGCAACCTGGTGAGAATCAACATGGATGGCAAAAAAGCCGACCTCGATGCCAACAAGGTCAAAATGGTTGGACTGCAACGCGCCACCTTGCTGAATTGTCTTTCCGGCAATTGGGAACAGGCCGCTGCCGACAACAAAGCCGAGACGACCATCACCGAGGACAATGGCTTGAAAACCATTTCCATCAATGCCAAAGGCAAAGTGCCAAAAGGCGGTTACAAATCAGTGGAACTGACCTATCGCATTTCCGATGGCAGAATGGTCAAGATGGTGCTGGAAGAGGCCATCGGCGTCATCAACACTTACGAAATCAAGTAGGTCAGCTGCATTACAATTGAAAAGCGCACCTCGATGAGATGCGCTTTTTTTGTCACTCCGCTATCGGATAGGCCTCATACAGAATGTCGTGCAAAGCCGTTCTGATGTTTTGTCGCGCCAACCTGTTGGGTTCGGGATCGGGATGCACGCGGTTCGAGAGGAATATGAGCACCGTCTTGTTTTCTGGGTCAGCCCAAACGAAAGTGCCCGTAAAACCCGTATGCCCATAGCCTTTCATCGAGCCCGATTTGGAAGCCGTACTCGAACCTTTCTTGTTGACTGGCAATTTGTCGAAGCCGATGCCGCGACGGTTGTCGTTGCTGGAAGCAAAAGGCGCTCTGGTGAAATAGCGTACCGTCTCAGGTTTCAGGTATTGCACACCGTTGTAGGTACCTTCGTCAAGAAGCATCTGCATGAGTACCGCCAAGTCGCGGGCATTGGCAAACAAGCCAGCATGACCTGCCACACCACCAAACATGGCCGCAGCCTGGTCATGCACATCGCCCCAAATCAGCTGTTTACGAAAAACCGTGTCGTTTTCGGTAGGGGCAATCTGCTCACGAATAAAATGATTCAAAGGTTGGTAACAGATATGCCACAGATTCATGGGATGGTAGAATTTCTCGTTCAAATAGTCTTCGATATTCTGGTTGGTCAGCTGCTTGACGATTTTCGGCATGTAATAGAAACCCATGTCACTGTAGAGATATTTCTTCTTCCCCAACGGCGTCTTGGAAACGGAATCGAAAATGCGGTCGGCATAATCATTCACGAGATAAAGGTTTTCAGCCACCCTGACATTGTGGCTTTTATCGATCTCATCACTATAGAACGCCTCCATCGGTCCGTTTTCATCCACCGTCACCTTGTAGAAAGGGATCCAAGCCTTTAGTCCAGCCTGGTGCGTCATAATGTCGATGAGTTTCAGCTTGCCGTGAGCCTTACCCTTCAAATAGGGAAAAAAATCCGCCAAAGTCTTGTTGAGGTCAATCAGGCCGTCGTCATACAACTTCATGATAGCCAAGGTAGAAGCGAAAATCTTGGTGCATGAAGCGATGTCATACAAGTCATCAGGCTGCACACGATGGCCGCCACCATAGGTGAACGTGCCGAAGCAGGTGTCGTAAACCACATGTCCGTCCTTCAGCGCCACAATCTGACACCCTGGATAAGCTTTCCCTTTGATGCCAGCCTTGGCCACTGAGTCCAAGCGTTGGGCATACTTCTCATCCAACTTCATTACTGGTAATGTCATGTCAGGCTCGCTTTCAACGGGAATGGGCTCATTCTGCATAAGTTGGCCTTTCACAGGTTCGGATTTCACCGGCTCTTCCTTGAACGGGAGGGTATATCTCGGTGTTACGGGAGTGCCGATGACAATACCTTCACCACATTTGAACTTCGACACCGAAACGGGCAAGGTGCCATGAGGCTCCAACTCGCCCGCCAGCAGACGCACCACAGCATCCACGGCAGGCACTTCATCCTGATATCCCACCACCACAGCTTTCACGCTGTTGTTGATGCGGAACATATCCAAAGCATAGGGACACGCAAACAGGTTGAGAATCACGTCGTTTTGGGCCACCAAACGGTTGAAGAACTTCACAGTCTCATCGTTGATACCATAGTTCTTATTCGCAAACATCGTGGTCTTTTCGATGTTGACCACCACCAAATCGTAGGCTTCCAGCTTTTTCAGCCAGTCGGCGGACTTGGAAGCGATCTTATCCTTTTCCACCACAAACGAAGTGGTGCTAAAACCTCTCTCAATCAAGCCATTATTCACATCGTTTTTGGTGTTGCCAATAGTCACCACTGCGATTTTTTTGTTGTTGGCCAAGGGAATCACCTGATTTTCATTGCGTAACATGGTGATGGCCTCATCATACAGCTGTTGGCGCAGCTCGATGTACGACTTCTTCTTCAGGTCCGTCATCAGATTCTCGGTCGACAATGCCGTATAATCATTAAGCCCTGCGCGGTACTTGTAGCGCAGGATTTTCTTGCAGCTCTCCTCCAATCTCGCCGCTGCCACAGTGTCACGTTCTGCCGCCGCCTTGATGGTCTTGATGGCAAAGGGTACATCGTGGGGCAAAATCAGCACGTCATTGCCAGCCATGAAGGCCACGTAAGGCACACTATCGTTACGCACCTTCTCCGAAACGCCCTTCATGTCGAGACCGTCGGTGAAGATCAGCCCTTCAAAGCCCATCTCCTCCTTCAGCAGGTCAGTGACCACACCATAAGACAACGAGGAAGAAGTGTTCTTCACCTTCTCGATGGCAGGAAAATAGAGATGACCCACCATTGCACCATTCACACCATTCTCAATCATCTTGCGGAAAGGTGCCAACTCGATGTCGCGCACCTCTTCAATCGGGCGGGTCACTGTAGGCAGGGTCAGATGCGAGTCGGTGGACGTGTTGCCATGACCAGGAAAATGCTTCATACTGGTAATCAGTCCTTTACTCTGCATTCCCATGGCGTAAGCTACGCCTTTATTACCCACATTTTCAGGGTCCTCTCCAAAACTGCGCATCCCGATTACGGGGTTGGCGGCATTGGAGTTGACATCCACAACAGGAGCAAAATTCACATGGATGCCCATGCGCTGGCATTGTTCGGCTACCTGTTGTCCCATCTCATAAATCAGCTGGTCATCGGCGACAGCACCCAAGGTCATCTGATAGGGATAGGCCAAAGTCTTGTTGACACGCATGGCCAAGCCCCATTCGGCATCGATGGAGACCATCAAAGGGGTCTGCGCCAACGCCTGCCATTCATTGGTCTTCTTGACCTGCGCCTCAGCATCGGCACGGAAGAAACACACGCCACCGATGTTGTACTTCTTGATGTATTTCGCCACATCATCAAAAAAAGGCTTGTCCGGCTGATTGGCACGCATACAGATCAACTGACCCACCCGCTGCTCCAGCGTAAGACTGTTGTACACCGAATCCACCCAGCGCGATTCCGCGTCCTGGGCAAAGCACTGTGCGGCTGAAAGGACCAACACAAAGCAACCTAATAAACGTTTTTTGATATTCATATAACTATACTATTTTTCAATAAGGAATATTATTTGATCTCAACCAATCCTTTAACTCCTGCCAATCATAAGGTTTGCAAACAATGGTCTTGTTTTCATCCAAAACAAACACCGTTGGCGTAGAAGTGATATGGTAATCCAAAAAGGCTTTGCTATCCCAACGCAAATCATCATAGAAATGGTATCCCGGCAAACGCATTTTTTTTGCCTCTTTTATCACCTCATCTGCATTATCTGCCAAAGCAAAGGTAACCAATTCAAAATCAGACTTCAAGTCAAGATGTTTTCGGATTTGCGTCAAAAACTCATGGCAGTACTCGCAGTCCGTCGACCAAAAAACGATGATGATATGCAGCGCTTGGGAATCATACAAACAATAGGATTTCCTATCGATAGTAACCCCTTCAAAGTCAGGGGCTTTTGCACCCACTCTCACCTTCTGATATGGCTCCGTGATGGAATCCAAGCGCAGGCCTTCTTCCATTGTTATCTCACCCTCAGCAAGTTGAGGATAATTCAAGAGATAATCCGTCACCGCATCCCTGCCCATGGAGGCATAGCCGTTCAAGGCGAACTCCAACACATACCCATACACCCTCATGTTGGTTTTAGCCTTGTCGAGCAGCACGCCCAGGCCCGCAATGGACAGACTGTCGAAGCGTTGCTCATCGCCATCAGTAAAAGAATAGAAGTAACTGACCATCTTATCGGAGAAAGCCTTTGAGGTGACCAAGGTGGTATCGCTGAAATCCACATCATCCCAATAACCCAACATCACATCGGCTTGTGCCTTCATAGAAACCCCTGAAAGCATCAAAACGATAAAAAATGTGATATGGATTATCTTTTTCATATTCTATACTTTATATCACCTTATTACAAGTCCAGCTTTAACTGTATAGCCATATTGAACGTCATGCGATGCAAAGGCGTGGTACCATGGTCAGCGATGGCTTGTTTGTGTTCGGGCGTAGGATAGCCCTTGTTCTTTTTCCAGTTGTAAACGGGGTATTGTTCCCCGTACTCCACCATCATCATGTCCCTCGTGGTCTTGGCCAAAATAGAAGCCGCAGCTATGGATTGATATTTGGCGTCGCCACCTACGATGCAGACATGCTTCACCTTTTTATAGGGATTGAAGCGGTTACCGTCAATCAACAGCAACTCCGGACGTACTTTCAGCTGGTCCAAAGCCCTGTGCATGGCTAAGAATGAAGCATTTAGGATGTTTATCTCATCAATCTCTTGTGCCGTGACAATGCCGATGCCATAGCTCAAGGCTTCTTTCATGACCAATTCCCGCAATTGCATCCTTTTCTTCTCCGTAAGTTGCTTGGAGTCATTGAGTTCAGGATAATCCACATCCTTCTTCAAAATGACAGCAGCGGCCACCACAGGACCTGCCAAACAGCCACGCCCAGCCTCATCGCAGCCTGCTTCAATCTTATCCGAATAATGCGTCAACAGTCCCATGGTTTAGAGCCATTTAAAGTAATACTGATTGGCAAAGACCAAGAGGATAAACAGCGTCAGAAACAGATTGGCCCAACCTGTGTTGCCCATATAGGAAAAAGCATACGACACAAGGATGGACAAGACGATGAAAACCAAACCGTTCATCAACACATTGCCTCCCAAGAACAAGGTCAACAAGGCAAAAATGGCAAGGATGAATGTCATCGAAATCTTGGTGCGCACGGCAACCGTCTTCTCAAAGCCCGAATTATTGCCAAGAAACATCATCACAGTCGGAACAATAAGGATGGCCAACAAGATGATATTCCGCAAGTTTAACCCTTCCACCGTGAAATGGAACGAGGTAAAATAGTCCTTATATCCCTGCAACAAGGTGCCGAAGTCGCCAAAGAGGAACACACAGACAAAGTACACGAAATAGACAAACAAATACCCGAAAAGAGGTATCAGTTGCAAACGCAACGAGCCTTTCTTGGCGATGGGAAGCACGATGATTGCCCATAGCAACAACAAGATAGAAGGAAAATAGCAAAGGGAAGCCAGAGCGATGAAAACACCCGACTTCAGCAACTTCATCTCAGGATTAGGCAATAGATAGGTATCATACAAATTACTGATCGACAATAAGATGAACAAAACCGAAAAGGCAAAGGGATAAAAGTTGGTCTGAGTCACAGTGAGGCTCATCAGCAGGACGAAAACGAAAGCACCCATCGAGCTCACCTTGCCGACAATCTGGTTTTTCACCATGACGGAGTTGAAAACCAAGGTGCCAAGCACCAACAACACAAAAGCAACAGCATGTTGTGCAATAGCTGAACCGCGCAACAGCTTGTCCACAAGGTTGAAGAGCGGCGTGACCGGCTCATCCAAGCCCACGATGGCCTTTCCCGACACAAATGCGGGAATCCAGAGGGCAATCGCCAATAAGGCAACCACCACATACTGAATGGCATAGCTCTGTCTGAAAAACTTTATCATTGCATTCTCATCAAATCAAGTCCAATGTCGTGGCGGTAGTTAACGCCTTCGAAATGAATTTTCTCCACCTCGCAATAGGCAATGCCTCTCGCCTCTTCAATCGAATCGCCATGGGCCGTCACCGCGATGACGCGCCCGCCCGCCGTGACCACATTCATATCGGCATCAAATGCCGTGCCAGCATGGAAGGCGACCACCTCCTTGAGGTTGTCCAACCCACTCATTTTCACGCCCTTCTTGTAGGCTTCAGGATATCCACCAGAGACCATCATCACCGTTACAGCGGTCTTGTCGCACTTGGCGTAATGCACTTCATCCAGTCGCCCATCAGCGCAAGCCATGAGCAAGTCAGCGAAGTCGCCCTCGATACGGGTCATCACGGCTTCGGTCTCGGGGTCGCCCATACGAACGTTGTACTCGATTACATACGGATTGCCACCGTCGTTCATCAAGCCCAAGAAAATGAAACCTTTATAGTCGATGCCTTCGGCTTTCAAGCCTTTTAAGGTAGGTTTCACGATGCGCTCTTCCACCCTGTTCAAGAACTCGGGAGTACAGAACGGCACGGGTGATACGGCACCCATGCCACCCGTGTTCAAGCCCTGGTCACCATCGCCGATGCGCTTGTAGTCCTTAGCCTCGGGCAACAGCACATAATGCTCGCCGTCAGTCAAAATGAACATCGACACCTCGATGCCTTTGAGGAACTCTTCAATGACCACCGTGGCCGAAGCGGCACCAAATTTGCCGTCGAGCATCTTGCCCAACTCGTCCTTGGCTTCCTGCAAGTCGTTGAGAATCAACACACCCTTGCCTGCTGCCAGACCATCAGCTTTCAGCACGTATGGGGCTTTCACGCTCTCAAGGAACTTGAAACCTTCGTGAATGTTATCCTTGTTGACTTTGAAACACTTCGCTGTCGGCACACCATACTTCTCCATGAAGTCCTTGGCAAAGGCCTTGCTGCCTTCCAACTCAGCACCACGTTTGTCGGGCCCGATGATCTTCACAGCTTTAAGGTCAGCATCACCTTTGAAGAAGTCCACAATACCATCCACCAAAGGTTGCTCTGGGCCTACCACAACAAGGTTGATCTCCTGTTTCAAGCAGAAATCTTTTATCGCTTCAAAATCAGAAAGTTTGATATTCACATTGACACCCACTTGTGCCGTACCTGCATTGCCTGGTGCAATGAAAACATGGGCACCTTCGCTCTGGGCCAGTTTCCATGCCAAGGCATGTTCACGGCCACCCGAGCCGAGCACTAAAATGTTGCGTCTCACAGCAGTGATGTGTTGTCCTTGGACTTCTTTCCAATCGACTGCATCTTTCTTGGCTTCGCCAGGATACATTATTATTTTTGCCATATCTTATTCGTTTATTGCCTTAATTAAAGAATTCCAAATGTCCTCAGCAGCCTTATCCCAAGAGAAATCCTTGGCACGTTGGCGGCCTTTTTCAACCAACGCCTCACGCACCTTCTCATCAAGCATCTCTGTCATGCCTTCGGCGATGGAGGTTTCGCTGAACGGGTCGACAAGTAGTGCCGCATCCTCAGCCACCTCGGGCATGGAAGTGACATTGGAGGTGATGACTGGCGTGTCGCACTTGAAGGCCTCCAAAATCGGAATGCCAAAACCCTCAAAATAAGACACATACACCGATGCCAAGGCCGATGCCGTCACCAAATGCAGGTTTTCGGCACTCAACCGCCCGGCGAAGACCACCTCATCCTTGAACCGCATGGAGCTATAGGCCTGCTCAATCGGTTCCGACCACCAGCGCTTCTCCCCTACAATCAACAACTTGACATTGGATGGTGTCTGGCTCTTGAACAAATCAAAAGCCGTGAACAAACGCGCCAAATTCTTGCGCGGATGCAACGAGCCCACGAACATGAAATATGGATTCCCGTTCGTATATTTGGCTCGGATGGCCTCCTGCTCCTCTTCAGATATGGGCGCAAATTTCTCATTCACACCATTGTACGCCACATCAATCTTCTCAGGTTCAATACCATAACACTCCACAATATCCCGTTTCGAGAACTCCGATACCGTCACGATGCGCTTGGCCTTGCGGGCAAACTTCGGGAAGTACTTCTTGTAATGCCAAAGATGGATTTTCGGCATGTCCTTCGGAAAATGCTCGAAGTTAAGGTCATGGAACTGTGTCACTTGGGGCACATCAGAGCGAAGACTCAAGTAGCCATCAGGCGAGAAGAACAAGTCTGGCTTGATTTTCTTCAAGGCCTTGGTCACCGAAAACTCGAAGAACCAGATGAAGAGAAAGGGGTGTCGTGCTTGCGGGAACAACACTACGGGTTTCACGTTGTCGCCGAAGATGAACATCGGGTCGGGCTCTCGGTCGAAGATGAAGTAGAACTCCACCTCGGGATGGTCTTTGACCATGCGACGCAAGGTCTCATAGGCCACCCACCCGATGCCTTCCAACTTGTTTTTCAGCAACAAACGCGTATTTACCGCAATTTTCATAGCGGCATCTTAATAGCGGTAGATGTCCGACTTGTAGGGTCCCTCGACGGGCACACCGATGTAGTCAGCCTGCTTCTGCGTGAGCTTGGTGAGCTTCACGCCAATCTTCTCAAGGTGCAAGCGGGCGACTTCCTCGTCCAAATACTTGGGCAGGCAGTAGACACCTACTTTATATTGTCCACGTTTCTCCCAAAGGTCCATCTGGGCCAAGGTCTGGTTGGTGAACGAGTTGCTCATCACAAAGCTGGCGTGACCCGTGGCGCAACCGAGGTTGACCAAACGACCTGAAGCCAGCAGGAAGATGCAGTGACCGTCGTCAAAGACATATTTGTCGACCTGGGGCTTGATGTTGATTTTCTCCTTCAGATGCTCGGTCTTTTCGAGGCGATCCACTTGGATTTCGTTGTCGAAGTGGCCGATGTTGCACACGATAGCCTGGTCTTTCATCTTCAGGATGTGCTCCAATGTGATGACATCGCAGTTGCCCGTGGTGGTGACAAAGATGTTGCCTTCCTTGACAGCCTCTTCCATCGTCGTGACCTCGAAGCCTTCCATGGCGGCTTGCAGGGCGCAAATGGGGTCGATTTCGGTGACAAGCACACGGGCACCATAACTCTTCATCGAGTGTGAGCACCCCTTGCCCACTTCACCGTAACCGCACACCACAACCACCTTACCGGCAATCATCACGTCGGTGGCGCGCTTGATGCCGTCGGCCAACGACTCACGGCAGCCATATAGATTGTCGAACTTCGACTTGGTCACCGAATCGTTCACATTGATTGCAGGCACCAGCAACTCGCCGCGCTCGTGCATCTGATACAGACGATGCACGCCCGTGGTGGTCTCTTCCGAGACGCCCTTCCAGCCAGCCACAACCGTATGCCAGAAGGTGGGATTCTCTTTATAGGTCGCCTTGATGACGCTCATCAATGCCCTTTCTTCTTCGCTACCCGTAGGTGCGTCAAGGAGTTTAGGGTCGTTCTCGCAGGCATAGCCCTTGTGAATCAGCAAAGTGGCATCGCCGCCATCATCCACGATGAGGTCTGGGCCCGTGCCATCGGGGAAGGTGATGGCGCGTTTGGTACACCACCAATAGTCTTCCAGCGTCTCGCCTTTCCAGGCAAAGACGGCGGTACCCGTCTCGGCAATGGCCGCAGCAGCGTGGTCTTGCGTGGAATAGATGTTACAGCTGCACCAACGCACCGAGGCACCCAACTTCACGAGGGTCTCGATGAGGCAAGCCGTTTGGATGGTCATGTGGAGCGAGCCCATGATCTTCGCGCCCTTCAGCGGCTTTGTGTCGCCGTACTTCTTGCGCAGCGACATCAGGCCGGGCATTTCGTGTTCCGATACTTCAATTTCCTTGCGTCCCCAAGCGGCCAAGTCCATGTCGGCCACCAAATACGGGAGTTTGCTATCTAAAAGTCTGTTATCCATTGATTTAAGTATTTAATATTCGTATTATTATGAAAAGGCAAAGATAAACAAAATTCCGACATAAATAGAAAAAGGCCGAGATTTCAAATAAATGTGTACTTTTGCCCACAAAACAACAATTTAAAACAGTACTACCATGAATCAACCTTACAACATCAACATCAACCCTAACAAAAAGAAAATCGGACGCTACATCGTTTGGGGCATTGTGGGACTCTTCGCCATCCTCGTGTTCTTCTCCTCGTTCTACACCATCCGTTCATCGGAGCGTGGGGTGCTCGCCACCTTCGGCAAGATGAGTGACGAGGTCATTGGAGACGGTCTTCACATGAAGATCCCGTTCATCCAAACCATCAAGCGCGTGAACGTGCAGCAGAAGAAGTTTGACGGCAAAGAAAACAGTTACACCCGCGACGTGCAGACTTCGGAAGTGGAATACACCATCAACTACGACTTAGTGCGCGAAAACGTCAGCAAGCTGATGAAAAATGTCGGCGACGACTACCACAACCGTATCGTGGTTCCCTTCATCCGCTCAGCCATGAAACAAAGCTTTGGTAATTTTGCGGCAACAGAAATCGTTGAAAACCGTGACGCCGTACGACGCGAGATCGAGATTTCTCTCCGTGAGGCTCTTGACAGCAACTATTTCATGAATGTCCAATTCCAAATCACCAACATCGACTTCGACGATGACTTCGAAACCGCCATCAAGGAGAAACAGGTGGCCGAACAGAACGCCTTGAAGGCCAAGAATGTGACCATCCAAGTGGAAGAGCAGGCCAAGCAGACCAAAATCAAGGCACAAGCCGAGGCCGAGGCCATGAGCATCAAGGCGGCTGCCTTGGAGAGCAACCCCAAGCTGGTGAACTACGAGGCTGTACAGAAATGGGACGGCAAAATGCCCCAGTACATGCTGGGCAACTCAGTGCCGTTTATTGATTTGAAGTAAAAAACTATTGAGATTCCCTTACAGGGAATGGATTGTTATCATCAATCAATACGCGGCGGCTTTTAGAGCTTACGACCTGCTAATTTGTTCATGCCGCCGCTTGATAAACCATGGCTTAACTCCATTCCCGTAAGGGAATCTTTTGAGACACTCGCAAATACAAAGTTTAATCTTAAACAATTACTTGAACACATACTAAAATATGAAAAAACTAACCTTACTACTCGCCCTGTTTTTGGGCGCTTTCCAATGGGCTTTTGCCGCTCCTCTAAAGAACATCCCTGTTCGCCTCACCCAACCCGATGGCCAGGTCATCGAATGCTTTGCCTCGGGCGATGAGTTCTACAACTATGTGCATGACGCCAACGGCTTCACCTTCGCGAAAGACAAAGACGGCTACTACTGCTATGCGATTCACGACAGTAAAGGTGAGGTAGTCGCTTCCTCATATCGTGTCAACAGCGTTGACCCTGCTGAGGTCGGGCTCCAACCTTACGTGAAGATTTCCGAAAAAGCCTATCAGCAGCGTCGTCACGAGCGTGAGCAACACATCAAGCCCATCAAACGGCCTAAGAACCGTGAGCTCAACCATGGCATTTACAACAATTTGGTCGTCTTCATCCGCTTTGCTGGCGACACCTACCACAGCACGCATTTTTCGACCGTCGACTCGATGTTCAACGCGTCTAATTATGAGTCTTACTCGCTGCGCAACTATTTCCATCATGCTTCCTATAACCAACTCGACATCCGCTCCTTCTGCTATCCCGAACCCGACGGAGAGACCATCCTTTCCTATGAGGATGAGTATCCGAAAGAATATTACATGCCTTTCGACCCCGTGACCAATCCCTTGGGCTATCAGGACGGAGAGACTGCCGAACGCGAGTTCTCCTTATTAGAGCGCGCCATCTACTATGTGGCCGAGCAAGTGCCTGACACCCTCGACCTCGACTACAACGATGACGGCATGGTCGACAATGTGGTATTTGTCATCAAGGGTCAACCTGGCGAATGGGCTTCGCTGCTTTGGCCGCATCGCTGGTGCATCTTCGATCGAGAAGTTTGGTTGAACGGGCTGCGCGTTTTCGACTTTAACCTACAACTTGAAATCGGTGGTTATTTCAACGTCAGCACGCTTTGCCATGAGATGAACCATTCCTTGAGCGCACCCGACTTGTACCACTATTCCGATGGTCCTGACCCAGTAGGCCCCTGGGACCTGATGTGCGGCACCGCCGAGCCTCCGCAACAGATTGGCGCCTATATGAAACACAAGTACGGCAACTGGATCGATGACATTCCCATCATCGATGCCTACGGCACCTACGAGTTGGAAGCCGACTCATGGGAAGGCAACCGCCAAAATGCCTATATGATTCAGCTTACCAACGACCAGTATCTCTGCATCGAATACCGCAACGACCGCGACTTGTTTGACTCTCATATACCCGATGGCGGATTGCTGATTTACCGCATTGATACCCGTTTCGACGGTAATGCGGGCTATAACGGCTACGACCAATTCGATGAAGTCTACCTTTTCCGTCCTGGTGGCAATGCATACAGCGAAGGTTCCCTCCGTGACGCCAACTTCTGTACTGAACGTAATAGGACAGAATTCAACCAGAGGACCGACCCTCGCCTCTTCCTCACCAACGGACAGACTATCGACTGGCAAGGTTCCATCTACAACATCAGCTCAAGAGGCAACCGCATGAGTTTCACCTACGGCCCACTGGATCACATACCCTCACCTGCCAATTTCATCGCCCATGTCAACAGCCTGTCGCATCAGGTGGAGTTGTCGTGGAACGCCATGCCCGATGTGGAAGGCTACAAGGTATATCGTGATGGCATTGAAGTGGCCGCTCAACTCACGGATACAAGTTGGGTCTATCCCTATTCCGAGGTGGATGCCGGCTATCACACCTATAGTGTGGCCTCATACCAGGGCGACATTTTGTCAGACTATGCCGAGCAATGGGTCATCTTAGGCAACTATGAGACCATCCATCTCACCATCACTTCTGATTCTCCCTTTGGCACCAAAGGCGGCGAACTGGAAGCGAGCTTCAACATCCCCGAGATGAAGGTACAGCGTCTCACCATCTATGAAGGCACGCAAGCTGAGTCCGACTTATATGTACCCGCCAACACCGAAGTGATTTTCAACTGGAATGTTGGTTTCGACCCAGAAAGCCAAGGCATTCATGTGAAAGCTACACATCTAAACGAGTCGGGAGAGGAAACCATTTTTGAGACAGAAGCACCCGTTTCGGGCAATATCGCCACCTATACCGTAGCCAACTCTGGCTTAGGCTTGATCGCCCCACATAACGTGACTGCCACCTCCGATGGCCAGAGCATCCAACTCAAATGGTCCATGCCTACCGAAAACCACAGTTTCGACATCTATCGCGACGGTAGAAAGATAGCTTCACAAGAAAGCTATAGCTATCTCGATGACAAGTTCATGCGTTCGGGCACCCACAACTACCATGTGGAAACCACCATCGGAGACAATTCCACATGGAACCCCGACATTTTAGTCTATGCCACTGCGATGAACTACTATTGCGAGCCTCCGCAAAACCTTGAAGGCACCTACAACGACGGCCATGTGGAACTCAGTTGGGAAGCGCCCGAGTCCGTTGGGCAAGGCATGTTGGCCTATGACGACAACCATTTCATCGAACAAGTCTCGAAAAACAAATGGGGCATCAAGATTGAGCCTAACCTCTTGGCTCATTTTGCCGGCCATCCGCTCACACACATCGAGATGTTCGACTGTTCTTCAGGGCATTACACCTTCACCATCTACAATGGCGAGACACCCAACAACAGCACACCCCTATACGAACAGGGACACGACATGGAAGCCAGCCATAGCTTCGTGAAATTCGCCTTGGACGAGCCCGTCGAGTTCGACCCCACACTCCCTTTGTGGATTTGCGTCTCCACCTCGGGTGTCAGCAAGCCCATTCCCTGCTGCAACTATGTCGGCGAGAGCAACAGCTGCCAATTCAGACAAGGAACCACATGGAAACCCGCTGTTGAGTTCGGATTACACCGTTCATGGTTGCTGCGCGCCTACACCAGCCCCATCGACGGCGGCAGCGACTTTACCTATAACGTCTATTGGGGTCCGGAGGAAGGCGGCGATGAACAGTTGTATCTGGGTTACGAGAATCTCATGGCCACGCAAGCCAGCTACAACACCACTGAAAACCAGCGATACAACGTGACTGCCATCTGGAACGGTCGCGAGACCGAGCTCTCCAACACCATCTATCTCGGTCCCAGCGTAGGCATCGATGAAACGGTTGCACAAGACAATGTCTTTGTAGCCTATCCCAACCCCGTCAGCTACCAGCTCACTTTGCAAGGTGAAGGGCTACGCCATGTCAGCCTCATTTCCATCACGGGAGCCACAGTCTTCGACAGTGACATTACTGACAACAGGATTATGATCGATATGGCAAGATTGCCGCAGGGATTGTATTTCTTGAATGTCTTGACCAAGGATGGGGTGAGCGTTAACAAGGTGGTGAAGAAGTAGATTAGAACTCAGAGTTCAGAGTTTAGATTTAGGGCTGACCTGTGTGGTCGGCCCTATTTTTCTATGTGGCCTATGCTGGAGTCATGTCATGCCTGTGGGGGGAGCCAGCAGCTTGTCATCCATCTTATTATAAAAACCCGACATTGCATATCGGGGTGTGATAGGGTCGTCCTTTGACTCCGTCGAAATCTCTGATTCAGCGTAGCTAATCTTCGATTTCAGGACTCTGATGCACTCATTCTCACGAAACGACAATGCCTGCGCCCCTTACCGTCATCGCGTGCCCAGACCCGCGATCTCCTATACCGCAAGAGGGCATTCCCATTGTCATCGCTTCGCGTCATCGCGAGGCACGAAGCGATCCATTTATGATAGATTTATGTAAGATTTATTTCCCCAAAAAAAAACATTTCATTTCCAATTACTTACCCGACAGCAAACGACTACTGTCGACTACAAACGTTTGTTCAACGGATAGATCTTGACAAACAATGCATCTTTGCGACATAATTCAAACACATTTGATATGGCCAAAAAGAATCTATTCGCCAAAGAGCGACCAACGAAGATTCCATTTTCTGAATTAATGGAACTCATTGGGACAAGTTGCGACTACAAGTTCTGCATCATTGATGAGAACATCGACGAGGAGTTGATGTCGCTCGCTGCCAGTCACGGCATCAACCTAAAAGGGTTCAAGCATGTCATTGAAACATCAGGAATTCAGCATGCCGAG
>CACXXW010000009.1 GCA_902771635.1 uncultured Bacteroidia bacterium
ATGTCGTGCTCCACCATCAGCTGCACCAATTGCTCAAAACTTGTCTTTGCGGGATTCCATCCCAATTTGGCCTTGGCCTTGGTCGGGTCGCCCCAGAGGTTGACCACATCGGTCGGGCGGTAGAAGTCCTTGCTGACGGCCACCAATGTCTTGCCAACGAGTTTTTCGGGACCTTTCACACAGATGCCCTTCTCATCAATGCCTTTGCCTTCGAACTTGAGTTCGATGCCCGCATGACGAAAAGCCAACTCCGTGAACTCACGCACCGAGTGTTGTACGCCAGTAGCAATGACAAAGTCCTCGGGCTTGTCGTTCTGCAAGATGAGCCACATGCACTCCACATAGTCCTTGGCATAGCCCCAGTCGCGAAGGCTGTCGAGGTTACCCAGATAGAGGCAGTCCTGCAGACCTTGAGAGATACGTGCTACGGCCAAAGTAATCTTTCTTGTCACAAAGGTCTCGCCACGGCGTTCACTCTCATGGTTGAAGAGAATGCCTGAGCAGCAGAACATGTCGTAAGCTTCACGGTATTCCTTCACAATCCAATAGCCGTAGAGTTTGGCCACAGCGTAAGGGCTATAAGGATGGAATGGGGTGTTCTCGTTTTGGGGCACCTCTTCCACTTTGCCATAGAGTTCAGAGGTGGAGGCTTGATAGATACGGCAGGTCTTCTCCAAATGGCAGGCACGCACGGCCTCCAACACGCGAAGGACGCCCGTGGCATCTACGTCGGCGGTAAACTCAGGAGAGTCGAAGCTCACTTGCACATGGCTCTGGGCAGCCAGGTTATAGATTTCATCGGGACGCACCTTGTCGACCACCTTGATGAGGCTCATTGAGTCGCCCATATGGCCATAGTGGAGATGGAAGTGGGGGTGTCCCTCAAGATGGGCGATGCGCTCGCGGAAGTCCACCGAGCTACGACGGATGATGCCGTGGACATCATAGCCTTTTTCAAGTAGGAATTCAGAGAGATAACTGCCGTCCTGGCCAGTTACTCCAGTGATTAATGCGGTTTTCATACTATATTTTTTCCTTATTTTATAATATCAACATAATTCTCAATCACATACGCCACATCCTCATCGGTCAAACGAGTATGCAACGGCAACGTCACCTCATTCTCGAATAGATGGAAGGCATTCGGGAAATCCTTGATGTCGAAGCCAAGGGCCTTATAGGCCGTCATCATCGGCAGGGGCTTGTAGTGTACGTTGCAGGCGATGCCTCGCTCGGCCATCTTCACGATGACCTCGCGGCGCTCCTGGTCGGTTCGACCGAGGAGACGGGTGAGATAGAGATGACCACTACCAGTAAAGTCGGCACCATAGTGATTCAACACGGCCACGGGCAGGTCGGCCAAGGCGGCATCGTAGGTCTCAATGATCTGACGGCGACGAGCCAGCAAGCCTTGATAGCGGCTCAGCTGTGCCAAGCCGATGCCCGCCATGATGTCGGTCATGTTGCATTTGTACCACGGGCCGATGACGTCATACTCCCATGAACCCAACTGCGTCTTGGCCAAGGCATCCTTATTCTGTCCATGTAGCGAGAACAATTGTGAAATACGGTAAAGTAGCCCGTTCCAAGTTTCCCCTTCAATATAAGGCACCGTTGGCATATATTCTCCCAACTCTCCACTCTCCACTCTCGACTCACCAAAAGGCAGGTTCCACACCAAGGCACCGCCTTCGGCAGTGGTGAGGTTCTTCACGGCATGGAAGCTGAACGAGGAAAAATCGGCTATGGCGCCTGCCATCTTGCCGTGCCATTGCGCACCGAAAGCATGAGCGGCGTCGGCAGCCACGATGACGTGGCCTATCCGTTTCTGGATGGCATTTGCGGGACGGAAAAGATGCCTCTTGGCTTTCACCACAGCATACACTTTGTCATAATCGCAGACAATGCCGCCCAAATCCACGGGACAGATCACCTTGGTGTGCTCCGTGATGGCTTCGGCCAACTTGTCGTAGTCCATCTCCACGCAGTCGGGCTGGCTATCCACCAACACGAGCTTGCAGCCCACATGTTGGGTGACAGATGCCGAAGCCGTGTAGGTATATGCCGGCACGATGACCTCATCCTCAGGGCCTATGCCAATCAGCCGCAGCGCCATTTCCATAGCGGCGGTGGCAGAGCTAAGACATACAGCCTTGGGTAAGCCTAAATAGGATGCTATCTGACGCTCAAATTCCTTAGTCTTGGGACCCGTGGTAATCCAGCCACTTAATATGGCCTCAGATGCTAGTTTGGCTTCCGCCTCCGACATATCCGGAGGAGAAAAAGGGATGTTTCTTAGTTTTGTATTCATTGCTTTACTACTGATTTGATCACATTAACATATTTTTGTGTGCCCACCTCTTTTGTGAGGTTGTCCATCACAAATTGTCGGCCATTGCGGCCGTATTCATTGCAAAGTTCGCGATTATTGTATAACGTTAGGATAGCTTCCTTAAACGCTTCCTTATCACCTGCTTTGGTAAATATGCCACAAGGCTTTCCAGTCGTTGAGCTTGCCGAAGTACCATTCACAATCTCCTTCAGCTCATTCTCATCAAAATTGGCCAGCACAGGGCGTGAGGCACTCATGATGCTCCAAGTCTTGGAAGGGACACTATTCTCGCCCACGCCGGGTTTGCTGATCACCAGACCGGCATCACCCAAGCTGAACACGTGGCCGATATCCTCATAAGGTTGGAAAGGCAGCATGGCGACATTGGAAAGGAGTACCAGTTGCACATCGGGTTCCTCGGTCTTCAGTTCTTCCATCACAGCAAGGAGCATATCCATGTTTTGGGTGAGTCCGATATTGCCCGAATAGGTGATATAAAACTTCGAGGGATTTAAGTTGTATTTGGCAAAAAGTTTGTTCTGCTCGCGCGGCACATCCACCACAGCGTTCTGGTCCACCCAGTTGTAGATAACCTCTATCTTCTCTTCAGGCACGCCTTTGGCCATGATGTTGCGCTTGAAGTCCTGCGAGATGACGATGATTTTGTCGGCATTGTTGTAAGTGAAATTCTCGATGCGACGGCCGATTTTCCATAGCAAGGAACCCTTATGGGTCATACCTGTGCCCACGAGGGAATCGGGGAAGATGTCCTGGAGCACATAAATGAAAGGGATGTGATCTCGGCGGCACTTTTTCACCATAGCTGCCATAGCTCCTTGTATAGGCGGTGTGCTGGAGATTAACATCACATCACAGGAACGGGCGTCTTTGGCAAAGACACCGCGGTTAAAGTGCTTTATGGCACACAAAATATAGCGCAACGCACGTTGGATTGGGTTTTTCCCTTCACCAAACATAGAAAAACGGTGAATTACAGATATTCCGCCTCTTCGTTCTTCATATTTTATTTTCTTATATTTTTTACGTACTTCGGGAGTAACTCCACGGGTTGGAGTGGGAATATATGTCACCATCTTGAACCCTGCATCAACAAAAGCTTGACTGCGATTTGCTCCTAAATAACTACTTGCGGCTTGTTCTGGAAAGCCGTATGCTGAGAGAAACAGTATTTTCATACTAACACGTATTTACTATAATTATCAATTTGATTATCACCCATTCCTGCAAAACTAGCCAATCCTTTGTATTTCTCTATCACCTCTTGTTTTGACATTGGGTTCTCAGGTTCCCCTTTAGGGTAATCAACCTCACACGAATAGTTATTACCGTTCGTGGTGGTTATATGTACAATGGCAGCTCGTTTTTGAGGCGACCAGGAGGTCAATTCTTCGTTTGACACGATTTCAACCCGCTGGCACAAGTCCAAGATGGTCTTGTCTTCAATAGTGGCAAGGTTAAAGCCATCTATTCCCGCCTTATCGGTTACCAAAGCCAAAGCCACGCTGAAAGGTGTACTCAATTTGGCAGAAGCAACACCTTGTATCTCCTTGTGGTCATGCCCACCTACTGCCAATTTATAAGTCTCCACTTGAACTGCCGCAATATCCTTTGGCGCTAAACCATATTGATGTTTGATGGACAATGCTGCCTCTATTGCTGGATGACAATGGCGGCAAGCAGCGTATGGTTTGCGATAGATACGTTCAATTTCGTAATGATAGGGATCAAATTGGGTAAGCAGTTCAGTTTTAGCATTCTCGCTCATTACTGCCAACAATCCACGTTTGCCGCCCAATGGGTCGGCGGGACCGGTGTAGCTAGCCTTGGCTGCATAAGCTGCCGTAATGCCAGCCACGGCCGCATGTGCCAAATTATAGGGCTTTAGTTCCGAATCGTCTTCTTGCATTTCCAACAGTCCTGCAGCACCCGCAGTGGCAGCTGACAAGGCGCTCTTCATCTCGTTTTTCGTAAAACGCATGGCTGCAGCAATGGCCATCGCCGAACCGATAGTTCCGCAAGTACCACTGGTATGATAACCACGCACTTTGTGTGAAGGTTGCATGGCCATGGCTGTCAACACCGCCGCCTCATAGCCGACAACAGCACCTTGAAGCACATTCTCTTTCGATATATTTTCCAATTCGGCCACCGCCATCAGTGCCGAGAAGATGGAGGCTCCAAGATGAATCATACCCAAACGATGCCCATCATCAAGCTCGGTGGCATGGGCGTTCATGGCATTGAGGAATGCTGCATTGTGCAAGCTCGTTTTATGATCTGTTCCTATCACACTACTTTCTCCAACTTGCTTTTTCACCGCATTCAGGAACTCTTCATTCCTTTCCGCCATCATCCTAGAACCAGCAGCTGCACAGCCCACATAGTCAATGGCGCACAACGCTGCCTGTTCTTTGACCCGCTCTGGCAATATTTCATTTGCCATTGCATAAAGGTGGTCAATAAACGAATCTGTTATATTCATCATTACTCAAAACAACCTCTTGTCAGCAATCTCTTCCAGGCGACCAGCTTCAAAAGCAGCTATATTCTCCATCGCACCAACCATCATACTTTCGAAAGCCTCATAGCTTAATCCACCAATGTGAGGGGTCAATATGATGTTGTCTAATTCAGCTAATTTGTAGCCTTCCTTGATAGGTTCTTCGTAGTGAGTGTCAAGAGCGGCAGACGACAGTCGTCCTGACTTCAACGCCACGTATAAATCATCAGGATTGATAAGTTTGCCACGAGCTGTGTTTACCACAATGGCACCCTGCTTCATCAATGACAGTGTGCGTTGGCTAAGAATTTCGGTATTCTCCTTAACAAGCGGGCAGTGGAAACTCAAAATGTCAGCCACAGGCAGCATGGCATCAAAACTATCATAGTAAGTCAGTCCAAAACGTTGCTCTGTTTCGGCAGATTGCCTTACTATGTCGGTATAAATAGTGTTTGCGCCGAATGCTTGCAGCATTTGAGCTACCAAACGACCAATATTCCCCATACCCACTAGTGCCACGGTCTTGCCTTTAAGTTCACGAGTGGTCACACCCACCTGTTGTTTTTTCCACACGCCCTGATGGGTCTGTTGGTTGATCTGTGGCAATCGTTTCAAACAGGCAAGTATTAATGTAAGCGTATGCTCCGCCACGCTTTGTGCATTCACACCTGCATTGACATACACGGGAATACCTTGTTGCTTGATAGCTTCCACATCCAGCATCTCGGTACCTACACCTGTGCGTTGAATCATTTTCAGATGCTTTGCAGCAGAAAGAACACCCTCATCAATAGGCAGACGTCCACTGACCAGCAGATAGTCGGCATTGACTGCCTCGCGTACAAGGCAGTCATAGTTCAACTCATCAAGTGTCTTTACGTCGAACCCTTCGGGAACAGCACTTTTAAGTATTTCCCATGGGATTCCTGTGTATCTAGCAGTATGTAATACTAACATTATTCTCTTATTGTTGAGGTATTAACAAAGTGTGAGATATAACCTTAAAGAATGAACATATTTGTATATCCATAACGCAAACGCCATAGGCTTTGGTCACCAATATCTTTGAGTTGCTTCTTTTTGTCTTTTATGCCCACTTTGAATGAAGCCCTCTTAATATAGCCCATAGCTTTTAATTGTCTTTCTGTGCCAGATTCACAAGCTAACGTATAAATCACATCAACTCTATTGGAAAATGTTTGGTTTGCCAATACATTAATGTCAGCTTCGCTTAATACGCTTTTATTGCACGATTCCCATTCCACAACAGTTCCGATAACAAATCCATTATTCGGACCAGACTTCTTGTTTATTCGTTCCTTTGTCATGAAAAAGCCCATAGGTTTGCTATTCTTATCATTCCTATCATAAATAGCATAAAAGGATTGAATGTCCTCATCATAACCATAAGTATTATGGTCCAAATTCCACTGGAGCCAATCCCTATCATGAAGTTCCATATATTTATGACCATCGTTTGCCGTCATTTCACTTACCCATTCAGGAACTATGGTTTCTTTTTTGATGATATACTTCTTGTTCAACTGGCGGCTTTTCATGCGATTGGAAATGTCCTTTGGTGTTTGAACAATATACTGACCGAGAGACAACAAATTCCTCCATCCTGAATACCTAAACTGATATCTTACATGTCTAACCTTATAGTATTGTGGAACTTCAAACAGATGGTATCTCAATTTTCGATACATCGGAAGAACCATTAGAGATATTCCTGCAGCCAAGGTAAAATCATATTCATCACTATATAGAGACATCATCATTAAATCAGCCCCCACACCTTCCTTACGATACTCCTCAATGACCTCAAATCCACAACCAGTTTGTGCACCAAACACCTTTTCGCCAGCTTTAATACGCGTACCAAAACCGAAAGTCCGACCAATTTCTTTGTTTTCTTCGTCAACACATACTCTCATGAAAGTCTTAGAATCATCATCGTTTCCCGGGCACGTAATCAAGGCCTCTCGCAAATTATCTGTCAAAAGCGATGTAACTTTAAACTTGGAATCCTGAGGAATATAGGCATTTTTATACGAACCGTCTCTTAATTCCCTATATGTTATGGTTTTATAAGTGAATTGTGTCATTTTTTATTATTTTAGGTTAGGAATACGTCTGTTCTGTTACTATCCTTTTTGCAACTTTCTCTTCAGAAAAGCTATCTGCTCTTCTATTTCTGGCTTAATCTCTGCCAATGGACAGGAATCAAAGTGACCAGAATGAACTATCAAATCCGAATTACTATAAAGTTCTAGAATGGTTTCTAATGAAACAAGCAGATCCTCCTTGGAACCTCCAAAATAATTGGCTTTGGTCCGCATACCTTTTATTAAGTTGTCACCTATGAACAAATCCTTACCGGCCAGCATAATCGAAGATCCACGACTATGACCCAGCATAACATACATCTTCAATTCCATGTCATGCCAATTGAACACTAAATGGCTATCAAATGTAACATCTGCTGTTGGAAACGAACTAATAGGTTCAAACCTTTCCTCGAACTCCGATAAGTTATATTTCGTATCATTTAAATTTGCTGCGCAGTTTGTGGAACAAACCACCTTGCAATCATATTTATTTTTCAACAACTTCAGACCCACAATGTGGTCAATATGCTCGTGGGTGAGAAAACAATATTCCACATTCAAGCTATGCTCGTCCAAGAATGGAATAATATTGCTGCAATCTTCAGTCCCAGGGTCAATAACTAAACAGCCCCTGTCTGTTTCAGTATATATGACAAAACAATTTGAGCTAATCGGTGTGTTTTCGAATCTCCTTACAAACATTATCTATTATAATTCCAACAAATCGGTTACAACCACATTATTGGTAGTCATATAGGCTCCACCCCAAACAAAACCAGCACCAATGGCAGAGAAAAGTAAGCGTAATTTCTTTGTAGAGATTTCGTTGCTTATATTTGTAACCATAAGCAAGGGGATAGCGGCACAAGAGATATTGCCAAAATATTGAATATTTGAAGGCATCTTTGTTGTATCGATTTTCAACTTCTTGGCAACGGTTAGATTTAGTTTAAGATTGGCCTGATGGAACAGATAATAGTCCACATCATTAATAATATCAATATTATAACGTTCGCTAAGTGCTCGAATGGCTTTAGGACATTCTGATATTGCATATGAAAACACTTCCATACCATTCATAATGCCATGAATAGGTGCACGCTTAATGCCATCATCACACACATGGGGAATAAATGACTCTGGGGTTACAAAATGGCGGAAGCCACTGTCAGGAGTAACCACAAAAGCTTCATTTGACCCATCAGACATGATATTCACCATCATTTCATCGGCATCTGGATTATATTCCCATGCCGTGGCCGTTCCCGCGTCTCCAAGCAAAGGATAACGAGACTGGTCATCCGGAGAAGATGTTTTCGAATTGGTATCACCAGCAAGCAACAATGCTCGTTTTATGTTGCCATTCTCCATAAGACTACCCAATACTGTCAAACCCTGTATGAATCCACAACAAACTGTTGAGATGTCAAATGTAAAGCACGTAGTGGGAAGGCCTAATCGATGCTGCAACAAACAAGAAGTTGCAGGCGAACGATAGTCAGGTGTGTTGGAAGCGAATATCAGAACATCGATAGTTTCTTTTTTCCACCCTAGTTTAGCAATAAGCGCTTCTGCAGCCTTGCAGCAAAGGTCGGATGTGCACATGCCTTCCGGCGCAACACGTCGTTCTATAATGCCTGTTGTCTTCGTGAACTTCTCGCCCTTATCTTCCTTGAAGAAATGAAGATCGCTCGTCTTCACTCTATTTGCAGGAACGCATCCCGAAACGCCCCGCAAAGAGACGTTGCTTATTTTAAAAAATGCCATGTTTCTAATTCTAAATCAATACTAATTAATACAACGACCACCGTCAATAAATAAATTAATTCCTGTTACCCAACGGCCAGCATCAGACAACAAGTAGATGCAACCAAACGCAATATCTTCAGGCGTTCCAAAACCAAGTGGATATTGCGATGCTTTCTTTTCCCTCATCTCATCTTCTGGGGTCATAGAGTTTGATAATTCCAATATCCTTGTAGGTACCAAACCTGGGAGTATTGCATTTACACGAGTGCCGTTAGCTGAAAGTTCCAGTGCTGCGGTTTTCATAAAAGCACTAATGGCTCCCTTTGTTGCTGCATACGCTGAATTACCATTCAATGCAATCTGGACACCATTGGGAGAAGAGATAAACACAATTGATGAGTTCTTCTCTAGTTTTTTCTTCCGTGTCAACAATGAAGTCAACATAATTGGAGCAATCTCGTTTACGCTGATGATTTCCTCCAAATCCTTGCGTTTCATGTGTTTTATACTGTTAACCTTAGGCATTCCTGCATTCAACACACAACCATTAAGTTGAGGGCATGCCTCAATCAATTTTTCCACACCCTCCTGTGTGGCAAGGTCGGATGTAAGTGCTATATGATTACTACCTTTAAGTTCGCTGACCGTTTCTTCCAGCCTCTCTTGATTTCTGCCAGTCACTATGACTCTGGCTCCCATCTTGCTACACTCAATCGCTACACCTCGGCCTATGCCAGAAGTGGAGCCTGTTACAAGTATGGTCTTTCCTTCTAATGAAAATGGATTGTACATATTAATCTTTTTTACCAAATAATTGTTCGTTCCTCATCCTTGTGTTACAGTCGATACAGACCTTGCCCTTGGAATTACGAATATACCCCTTTAACACACCTATGTTTTCCTCAGGGATAATATCCCGAACTTTCAAGGAAATAGTGTAAGTGTCCTCCAGTAATACTGGCCTTACAAACGTAGCCTCACGCGAGACATTCAGACTGTCTGGAAAAATACGTGAAAGCATTCCACTGAACATACTTACTGCAAACATACCCTGAACTGTCAGTGAGGCCCGTTTTTGAGGGTCTTGCAACTCCTCGGGTGTTAAGCGATGTGTTGGATTGATGTCCTTGACAATATCAAGAAATGTGATCATCTCTTGATAGTCGAATTTCAATGTTTCTTCGAAATAATCTCCTATTTTCATACTAATCTAGTTTTTTTGCAGGATTTCCCATTACAGATGTGCCAGGCTTTACGACACGCATTACAACGCTTCCAGCACCTATGACAGCCCCTTCACCTACTTTCAGCTTAGGATATATCACAGAACCTGTATAAACCGTGACACATTTGCCCAAAGTGTTGATACCACAAACAATATTGCCAACATAAAGATGGGAAAAATCACCAATAACACTGTCATGGCCAACATTGCAATGGTCTTGTATAACGCAATGGTTACCAATAGTAGTATTGACCGAGAGTGTAGTGAATGCTCCAATTACATTCCCCACACCCATTTTATTGGTTGATAGGATGTTTGCTGTCGGGTGAATAATATTGACAAATCTTCCTCCTTTAGCTTCCATAAACTGAACGCTTTTCTCCCGCTCCTCAACACTTGCATACGAACAGACAAACACGTCATCTTCTCTTGGTTGATACGTTTCGATTGCACCAATAACAGAAGGGTAGGCGGCATCGGCATTTACCTCTTTTTCGGCAAACTCCAAATACCCAGCTATATTCCACTCAGTCTTGTATTCTTTCATAAGCTTGGCATATTCGCAAACTATCTTACCCATATTGCCTGCCCCTAGAATAATTAATCTTTTCATAGTAGCTTTATATTTTTCACTTTGAACTTTTAACTAACTATTGAAGCGATCCTCCACCATCAATGGTAAAGATGCTTCCAGTGACCCACTTGGCCGCATCTGAAAGCAAATATATGGCTGGATATGCTATGTCTATTGGTGCTCCTTCACCTAATATATATTTCTTCATATATTCCGCCCGTTGTTCTTCTGTGATTGCACCAGCATCCATCACCCTTGTTTTGATATTACCTGGCTGTATAACATTCACACGGATACCCAAATGTCCCACCTCTATAGCCAATGCTTTTGCAAAAGAGTTCACGGCACCTTTTGTAGCAGAGTATAAGGAATTGCCTTTTTTCACTTGGAATGTGGAGATTGATGAGATAAAGATTACAGAAGCATTTCTATTCAGTTTCTTCTTCTTTAACAGTCGTTGAACCAATCTGATTGAGGAGAGTATGTTTGTGTTGAAAACAGACATCATACTCTCTTCATTAATAAACTTGACCGGAGTAGTGTGGATAATACCAGCATTTAATACAAGTCCATCGAGCATTGGAATCTGTTCAACAATAGTTTCAACACCTTCCACGGTACTGATGTCGGAAAGTATTTCAAGCCCCCCTGAAGTTGCGAGTTGTGAAAACGTTTCATGCAGTCTTTCTTGATTTCTTGCTGTCAATACCATCTGAGCGCCCATTTTTGAGCACTCTATGGCAATGCTTTGGCCTATTCCAGAGGAAGCACCAGTAACAAGAATGGTTTTGTTTACCAATGAAAATGGATTATACTCATTCATAATTAAATCATTTGTAATTCAGAAACAATAATATTGCCAGTAGTCTTGATTTGGGCTACACCTAAAGAGAATCCAACACCGATTGTAGCAGCCAACAGGTTCAACGGGCGCGCATTTAGCTCTTCTTTAAGGTTGGTAATCATCAACAAAGGTATCGTAGCGCCACTGGTATTACCAAACTCCTGAATATTGTAAGGTACTTTTTCTGGAGGAAATTTCAGTTTTTTCCGAAGTTTTTCACAGAGAAATTTGTTGGCCTGATGGAGTAACAGATAATCTACCTCGTCAGGATTGATGTCAAACTGCTCGCTCATCTCTTTGTAAACACGAGGTATGTAATAAGTACCGTACGAGAACACCTCATCACCTATCATCTTTTCATGCAAGCGGGAACGGCGTATACCGTTACCGCAGTCCTCCATAACGAACGACTTCTCATTGACAGGATTACGTGAACCTCCATCAGGCAGAATCACAAATTCACGTCCGGAGCCATCTGACATATAGGTGATATTGATTTCATCGCCACCTTCTGGTGCATATTCTATGGCTGAAACTGTTCCTGCATCACCAAGAAGAAGCTTCATACTTCGGTCTTCTGGACTGGCATATTCGGACTGCGTGTTTCCCACCATCAACAGGCCTTTGCGGAAACAGCCAGAAGCCATCAAGTTACCCACGACTCCAAGGCCGACAAGGTATCCTGAACAACCAAGTGTGATGTCAAAAGCCAAACACGAAGTAGGCAGTCCCATCTTATCCTGTAACACAATGGCCGTAGCAGGCAACTTATAGTCGGTAGTATGTGACACAAATACCAACAAATCTATCTCATCTTTTTGCCAGTTAAGGTCGGCCAACAACTTCTCAGCAGCTTTCTGACACAAATCTGAAGTGCAAATAGATCCATCATGAATAGCACAGTGGCGACGCTCAACACCTGTGGCTGCGATGTATTTTTCAATTTCTTCGGGTGACAACATTGTATAGTCGCGGTTCTCCTCCACACGAGAAGGCACACAACCAGCCATTCCCCGTATCTTAATATTTTTAACACTTATATACGACATAAAACTACTCTTTGTATAATTCTAGTTGTTGTTTTCGACCTCTACAAGTTCAGATATCACTATATTATCAGTTGTCATTGACATACTTCCCCATGTCATTCCTGTACCAAAGAATCCACACAGCAATTTGGTTGGCTTATTCTCAATTTTCCCTTTCAATTGGGTCACAATTGTCATAGGAATGCTAGCTGAGCTGGTGTTTCCAAATTCATACAACGACATAGGACATTTGCTTAAATCGAGCTTCAACTTCTTCATCACCATCTTGTTTAATGCATAGTTGGCCTGATGGAAAACAAAATAATCATTATCTTGATAATCAAAATGGAAATGTTCTGAAAGTTGCTTTATGGATTTTGGCATAACGGTTATGCCAAGTGAGAATGTATCTGCTCCATTCATTCTAGGTTGCATCCCGCTATACATACGACCATCTATTTCAACCTTATCGAAAGAATGAATAGTAAAAGGATGGCGAGCCCCTCCTTCTGGTATATAAACATAGTCATAGGACGAGCCTTCGGAACCGAAATGGAATTTATAGCTTACGTCTATTTCCTTTTCACAATATTCAACAGCCGTTACCACACAAGCATGTCCCATAAGGGGGTCTATTTGATCGGTATAACTCCGCTTTCCATCGCCAACGCATAATAACGCCTTGTGGATATTACCATTTTCAACGAGAGAAAAGACATGACTAAGTCCATAAACCCAACCGGAGCATCCATGTTTTGAATCATCACAATAGCAATCTTCACTTAATCCAAGGCGGCCTTGAACGATACAGGATGTTACAGGAACAATATAATCAGGATGTTGTGTCACAAAAATAAGAGCTTCGATTTCTTCTTTTTGCCAGCCTAAATCCTGAAGGAGCCTATCTGCAGCGGGAATACAAAGATCTGAAGCTGTTAGATTACCTATCCTGCGCTCACGTACACCCGTTGTCTTGACAAAGGCTTCTGCATCATAGTCTTTGCTATCTACTGCATCACCTTCGTTTTTCAACACATTCTTAGGTACCGCTGCCGAGATGCCAGCAATACGAACATGCTTAAATTCTAAAAAAGCCATCTTTTTAATTCTTTAATTTAGATTTGAATAATGTTTGCTTAATACATATGATGATTCACGCGCCATCCAAAAGCAACTTGTTCAAGCGTCTTTTCGAGATGGGCTATGCCAACAAGCAGCTTTGCTCACTTTTACAAGGATTTACTACTCGCATAGCTCCGTCAATACACCTTGCGTGGAGCGCGGATTTAGGAAGGCGATGTTATGTCCTTCAGCACCTTTACGAGGGTTGTTGTCAATGAGGCGGATTTTTTTGCTCTTACATTCAGCCAGTGCATCAGCCACACCATCCTCAACAGCATAAGCTATGTGATGGATACCAGGGCCTTTTGTTTCAAGGAAGGTGGCAATAGGACTATCCTCGGAAGTGGGTTCAAGGAGTTCCAGTTTAGTCTCACCCACTTTCAGGAAGGCGGTCTTTGTTTTTTGGTCTTCCACTTCCTCTATGGCATAACACTTAAATCCCAACACGTTCTCGTAGTAGGGAAGAGCTTCTTCGATGCTCTTTACGGCAATGCCGATATGTTCAATATGAGAAATCTCCATTGCTTAACCCTCCTTAACAACAGAATAATCCCGAATCTTGCCATCATAGAACGGAATATGTAGCAGCGATTCCACGGTTGCCTGTGGTTTCATACGGCGAACTATCTTTTGAAGCGTATCATCTGTTCCTACTTCATAGTAGGTATCCGCGCCATCAGCATCCATGTTGTTTACCATATCCGTCCAAAGCACGCTATGAGTAATATGCTCTATCAAGTTAGCTTTCAATTCAGTCGGATTAGTATGCGGTTTGGCATCAACACACTGATACACGGGAATTCTCGGGGTCTTGAACTCTACACTTTCAATAATAGCACCTAGTTCTTTCTTAGCTTCATTCATAAACGGCGAATGGAATGAGCCACCAATAGCCAACGGAACGGCTTTCTTAGCACCTTCAGCCATAAAAGCTTTGCATGCCAGACGAACACCTTTCTTTGTTCCAGTAATTACCACTTGCCCAGGGCCGTTATGATTAGCAAAGTAAATAGCTTCGCCCGTCTCATCCCAAATTTCTTTAATTCGTTTGGCTACGTACTCATCGGGCAATCCAATCACAGCACCCATTCCAGTTCTGACAGGTGCTTCCTCATAAGCTTTCTGACCAATCAGAGCACGGTTGAGCACCAGTTTCAGACCATCTTCCAAGGTAATGGCTCCGGCAATTACCAATGCGGCAAATTCGCCAAGCGAATGACCTGCCACTACATCAGGTATAATCTGCTCCTGAGCCATTGCCAGTGCCACCTCGTATATAAACACAGAGGGCTGTGTATTCTTGGTTTCCATCAAATCCTCTTCCGTACCATTGAACATGACATCGGTTATCTTCCAACCGAGTGCCTCATCAGCACGGTCAAACAACTCTCTTGCTTTTGGTGAAAGGGCATACAAGTCCTTTCCCATACCTTCCTTCTGGCAACCTTGGCCAGGGAAAATAAATGCTACCTTACTCATACACTGTAACAATTAATGAATTGATAGCCTATAGACTGCCCGTTCAGGCAGTCTATAGGAATATCAATTTCGTTACTTCGACTGAACCAAATTATAAAGCTCTTCGATGGTGGTGCAATTACGAATATCAGCGCCTGTGATTCTCTTTTCAAACTCTTCATCAACCATTGAGATTACAGAAAGAGCCACCAGAGAACTCCATTCATCCAAAGACTTGTAGTTAGTGTCAGCCTTGAAAGACTCTGCGGGAGTGTCATCGAACTGTTCTGCGAACAATTTCACAAATTCATTTAAATCCATCTTTTTAGTTTTTATTTTCGGGACTAATTATTTCTCTTAATTGGGTTAATCTTCAGGAAGTCCCATTAACTGTTGAATACCCAATCAAAATCCCAGGAATCCTTTTATATTAATTTACAGGATTTTTACGTATATCTATGCTTTACTTGAACATACCCCTTTCCTTAGCCAAAAGGTATAATTGTAATTATTTAATCACTCTATCTTTGGTTTTATACTGTCTGAGATTGTATTTGTTATCCCTGAACGGATAATGGCACTCGATAAACTGCCCATGGCTATTGATTTCCAAGACAGAGAAACCTTCATTGGTAGGAATAACATCAATGTCGAGCTGTGGTGTCATAGGAATGTATTTGGAAATATCCGAAATCAACTTCATCAGTTTATCCCAATTAGGAATAACAATGCCATCCAAATCGACACCTGTGTCAGGATGCTTGTGAATTTCATCATACTGGAATTCGCCTCTTCTAATCCACGAGCCAAAAGTCTTCCCGTCTTCAAATGTCAATCCGCTATAGATGGTACCATCATAATCGGTTCTAAACCCTGCCTGTTTACAACCAAGTCTGACACGTGCCGAGGTCAACTGCGGACCGTCTTGCTTATCATAGAAAATGATGAGACGAACCACCGCATAACTACCCTCACCCACAATACGGGCTAAATCATCATGAGGTGAAACAAAGTCGGTGATAATATAATCATCGAGACCCTCAAGCACCTTGCGTATCTCCGAAATATCGGCAGGTTGATTATTCATTTGGAAGCCACCATCTTTGTAAACCAATTTATACAACCCCTCACCGTGACCGCCCACACAGGCTTTGGCAATAAGGGGTCTTGTTTTGAGAAGTTCAATGACATCCTCGCTGTTATGGCTATACCCTTCTTTGATAAATCGACGGTCTACTGGCAGATACACACCATTTCTCACATAATAATGATGTATGGGCATACTGTCAATAAACGGACGCAACAAATAATAGGTGCTCAGTTTATGGTCAAACCAAAAGACAAAACGCATGTTCAGGTAATTCTCGGCCTTGTAAAAATCATAATCCGACAAGAAACGGTTGCAGTTCTCTTTGGTGATTCCATACCATTTTGCCTTATACGTTGCAATTCCATAATCATATAAATACCACTTTTCAGGCGATTCTTTTCCACCTCCTTCAAAATAGTCCAGCGTGTATTCCGTGGCCACTCTGTCAACACGGAAATATACAACACCTTCCTTAAAGGCCTTCTTGGCAAATTTAAAGTATTTTATTCGGCGAGATAATTTGCGGCCTACACTTTTCTTTGACAGATTCCAATAGTATATCCAAAGTAACCAAGGGAACCAACGAAGAATTTTATTAATCTTGTCTTTCATAATGTTATTACTTTAAAAATGATACAAATCTTTTGATTATTTAATCTTAGTGTTTTGGTTTGTAAAACGCAGACACTTCCTTACAATTCAACACTCGCTCTTCTTGGTTCAAAACAGCAGCAGGGTCGTAATGCCACAATCCTAACACCGCTGGCCCGTTGAGGACCGATTTTGGCAAAAGTGGCCAAAACGCTATGCTTGCCTCCCAATCCAAGGGGACCTATGTTGGCTTCATTCACTTTTTCGGTGATTCTCATCTCAAAGTCAGTTTGCTTGCTGAAGTCACCATAAACCATGGCCTCCATCATCAGACTCGTGGCTTCGAACTGAGAACGACCAATACCTACAGCAAGCACACAAGGGCTACATCCAAGTTTGGAAACACCTTCTTTTGCGCGGTCGACAATCTCGTCAATCACCACATTCACACTGTGCTTGTGGAACACCCGTTGCGTAATGCCACGGATTGCTGGACCGCCACCAAGCATTAACACAGTGAGACGCAGTACATCCTCATCAACGGGTTTTATCAATATCGGTGAGGGAGCCAATGCACCACTATCTTCGTTTAATCCACCACTTTGGTCGATGCGGGCATAGTCGTCACCTTTGATGGCCATGGGGCGACCGGGAAGTTGGCGCAAACCAAGTGCCACACCTTCTTTTATCTGTTCCAACAGTTCGCCTGTCACAGAACGGTTTTTCCCCACCTCAAGGAAAAGATGCGGGATACCTGTATCATCACATAGTGGACTACGGCGTTCTTCCGCTACCAAGGCATTGTCAAGTATCTGACGCATCACCCAGCAGCTCTTTTCACTGTTTTCTAAAGCTATGGCTTTACGGTAAGCGTCTTTTTGATCTTCACGGAAAGTGGAACCCGCCCTTACCAAGCAGTCCGCCACTTTTTCTTGTATGCTAATCATAAATGCTCCTTCCTTTGGCTGCGCCGATAATGGCTTGATACTTTACCACTTTCAAACGGTTCATCGCTTCCATACCTAGTTCAGGAAAGGCTACCACCTCACATTCTATGGTTTGGCTTTCCAGCAAGGCGGTCACAGGAGGTATCACGGCAAACACAGCGTTGTTCTCCGCCAGTTTTTTTACTGTTTCTTTCGAGATGGCACCCTTGCCAAGGTGCATTTTCACACCATGTTTTGAAAGCGGTTCAAAACTGCTTTCTATTTCCACTTTGTTACTTGAAGTCGGTCCCACGCCTGCAGGACTAACCGCAGTGTGGAATATCACCGCTCCTTGCAGGTCAATACCATATTCATTCAAGCGGCCTTCCTCAGCCAACTTTATAACTTTGGGTAACACGGCATCACGACCCGTGTAGATATATCCCGTAAGTGTCACCACATCGCCAACCGTTAGTTGACTTATGGCCTCCTCACTCAGAGGTGTCGTAAGCTCAATCATGATTTCACTATTTGTGGTTTTTTCTTGAATTTCGATACTATCCAATTAAAGACCAATGCCAACACTATTGACACAATCACAACCAGGATTGGGAGAATGAACAGTGCAAAGATATCTTCACTAACTCCAATCGCACGATAAATCTTTGCTAATAATTCCCATACAAAAATATGCAGAATATAAACCAACATCGAGCAATCCCTTCCTATCCGTTGAATAAATCCATTATGTCGGTCTGGATTTTTGACAGCATATAAAAAGAGTGCTGTAACTTGTGGCAGTGTACAAATATTGACACCAAAATCGCGACCCATTACCATTCTTTCCAATAGACATAACACTGTTGAAACTCCAACAATGACAAGTAATACCGTATTGCTTAGTTTCACCTTATCCTTATTTTCCTTTACCCATCTGCCCAACAAGAAAAAGGCCAAGCCTTCTATTAGCCAATTACGATAGACAAAGTTCGGAAGATGAGCGGCCTGAAGGGTATCTACTCCAAGATCACCTCGCACAAATCCGGGAACGGGTATGCGAATATCCAACAAATGAAAACCTTGCCCCAATACAAACAATAATATCATTGAAACAAGACCTATGACAAACTGTTTTTGATGAATCTTGGTACGGTCGAAAACTGAAACCAAAACATAATCATACAACAATGCGAACAAAAACCACAAGTGTCCTCCAATCACAGCTGGTTGGTTAAAGAATAACCATATTACCGCTTGACTTTTGGTAACAACCAAGCTCTTATCATTCCAAACAAAATGGCGCAACGCTGCCCAAGCCAAATAGAACAGAGAAGCCCATAGCGTTATCTTCGCAATGTGTTTAACTTTTTTATTGATTATCAGATTTCTAAACTTCTCTCCATCTGTTGATAACAACTTGCCTGAGAAGTAGCCCGATACCATGAAGAAAAAAGGAACACAAAAACGGCTAATCGCCTGAACCATCGTACCTGTCCGCCCTGGAAATTCACAATGCATCCAAACGACAAACAGGCACGCTAAGCCCTTCATGAAATCAAGACAATAGTTGTATTGTTTATTTTGTGTCATGATATTCTTGGTAAATGCCATCAAATGTATCCCAAATGATCATATCGTTTCCATCGACATCTTTTACTGAGACAGTATTGCGAATAGCATTCAACGTTTCCATCAGTTCTTCTTGGCTATCACGGGCCACCATCACGCGGGCAAACAATTGATCAAGCGTATTGATGTTTTTGGGTACAATGGTGTCACCCACCTCATAGAAGTGAGTCAGATTGACAACACCATCCATCTCAACAATCTTATCCAATCCTGCAACACTGCCTATTGTCCCCAAACGAAGCGGCATAGCCAAAGATGCCGCCTTTTTCCCTTTCAAATTCGCATCTATGGTATCAAGATCAGCTGGCTCACACATTTGGCCTGTGATAGCGTAATGAATCAACATCTCCAAATCGTTATTGCCACTTGTGGCCTCGGTCAACTTATAGGTCATACCACCTCCCGTTCTCAATCCCATTTCATAGGTGTAAATATTGTCACCTTCAGGCAAAGACTGGAGGAAAAATACGCCATTGTTATAACCAATAGAGCGGAACATTTTTTGGACTGCCTCATCTGACGTGCGCATAAATAGGTCTGTATTCTTTGAAGGGAAGAATGTCACAGCCGTTATTAAACCTCCGTTAAGCACATAACGGTCACCCATGACCTCCATAAAGAACTTGCCATCAACAACCACATATTTGATAACATGGGTCAAGCCCCCATTGTTGATGTAGCGTTCTATCAGTATCTTTTTGGCTGGTGAAGCTTCCAATGCTTTCTGCTTCGCAACAATAAGTTCTTCGGTGTTATAACACACGTTGATACCGCGCGAAGAACAACCATCAACTGGTTTCACAATCACAGGAAAATCCTTTTCCGTCAACACATCATCAACACCAAACTCAGGAACGCCGGGCACCCCATGTTTTTTACACAAGTCCTTGAAGTTGCGCTTATCCTGACAGCAGTCCCACTGTTCCTTGGTAGCATACACAGGCAATCCGGCCAATTTGCATATATTTATCATATTGATAATATTAAACTCGCCTGAACCTGTCATTACGCCATCAATTCCATGTTCTTTGATATATTGCAATAGAGTTGGATAGTCGGTGGTATCAACCTTGAAATACTCATCAGCGAAAGCTTCGGCTTGACCATTTGGAATGAGACCTGTCACAACGACATGTAATCCCATTTTTTTAGCCAATTTGACTACATTGACTGTTGAGTAAGAATTACCCAGCACCAATAGTTTTTTTCCTTTTAAATCTTTCATAATATATTATTCTCCAAATAATTCTATATAACTTGCATCATTTTCGATCACACCGTAAGCCTGGGCACGCATCATGATTTTCTCAGCCCAATTCTTATGTGGGCCAATCTCATTCATGCCCTTGGTGCCTTTGATGACACCACCGCTAGTGTGCATTATCTGATAGGCGTCATCGTATTCATCTTTGGTGACGGCCAGCATACCGTTGATATAATTTAAATGCGAAGGGTGAATACAGGTCTTGCCCATAAAGCCATTGGCCTGATCGAGCACCAGTTCGCGCATCAGTCCATCGACAGCATCGTTTACAATGGCCTTGCGCTTCATAAGCGTTTGTTGAAGGTCAATCTTTGGCAATTCTGCCATACCCTTCATGCGTTTGTTCACACGGAAATACTCCCAAACAGGGCCAGAAACCGTATAGTCATTATTGCGAGTGAACACATTCAAAATATCCATTAGACAGTTGCTCACGGTCATGATATCATAAATAGTGTAGTTGATGCCACGACGCACACCGAAACAACTGGAGAAGTCTGTTCCGCCTACACGCACGTTCAACACAAGATTCTTGTTCTGGTCAAGAACGCGTTTCACAGCAATCAGCTCGTCCAAACGGCTCTCCTTGAAAGCCACTCGGGCATCCTCGATGATAGGCATACCATACAATACCTCGCCAGCTCGCTCGTTGAGGTCAACCAGATGATCCATATAAGCCGCTGCATTGAGACTATTGAATTTAGGAAAGTTAAACCCTGTAATGTAAGGCACAGTCTCTATGGGAAGCATCTTGGCAAAGTGCTTGAACTGCTCTACATTGCGCACACGGAAGAAAATAAGCGGAATGTCCTCGTAGGCCAACTCTTTACTCTCAACCTTCTGACGCAGTGTTTCCAACACACGGATACAATTCTGCTCGGCGGTAGGCACATCCTCCTCCTTGCAGGCATCCTCAAAACACATCACCATCGAGGTGAGGCCTGGATATTTCTTGTCGATAATAGCTTGAGCAAAATCCTTGGTGCCAGGCATATACATGGTAGCTCCCAAACAATATTGCAACAGGCTGCGGTCTGTGTACTTATTGAAGTCTACAGGTGGAATTACGAACTGATAGTTCGGATTGTATTGATGGTGCTTCATGCTTTATTTGGGCGAAACAATAGCTTCAGGATAATAAGTATCAATGACTCTCTTCACAAGCGAAACCTGCTTGGCGCGCTGCTTGGCTTCCTTTTCGGTGGTGTCATAGCTGTGGTTAGCCGCAACCGAACCACCGGTCTTCAGATATACAGGAGCAGCCACGCGGATAAAGTCAGGCACTTCATAGTGACGGATAAAGCCACCGCTGGATTTCGGGTTCTCAGTGTGCAGGTCTATCGGCACATTGATGGCAGCACGCATAGCAGCCAACATCTGCACCTGGATATCGCGAACCGGATTAATGGAATCGGCTCCCAAAGTCTCCAGCACATGGGCTGAACACGGGTTACCATGGCCACTATGAGCACTCACTTTGAAGTGACAATCAGCAGGGATGAAGCCTTTCTTACGAGCCTCACCCAAGGCCCAAAGCAGACCTTCATCATAGATGAGGAAGCCACGAACGCCTAAACGGGCACCACGGCGGATTTCTTCGATGCCACGAGCGATCTGTTCTTCTCCACGCAGGCGGTAGCCCATACGTTGGCCTTCCTCGGTCTTCACAGAAGCAGAAGTATCGGTAGTAGCACGTGGACCACAAGCCAGCACCAACTGCACATTCCATTTCTTGGCATATTCCACCATTTTACCAATCTCGTCATCCGTAAGGAACATGATGCCCTTGGTCTGGGTGACACGATGGATTTGGATACCATATTCATCTAGGGCTTCGAGCAAGGCCTTCATCGGTCCAGGTCCCTGAATGCCAGGAACTTCAAAACGATACTGGCCTCCGTCGGAGAAACGCTTTTCTGATGTCGGTAAATCGTAAAGGTCGCCGCCAGGCATCCCTATACTTTCAAGAAACGCACGCGTTTCTGGCATGGTGTAGTATTTCATATCGATAAGTTTTTATTTGATTTCTATTTTAATGAGTTTCATCGCTATTTCACAAGCTTTCACAGCTTCTTCAGCCGTTGCCGCTTGTGTAATAACCGAACCAATGCGATCATTGCTGCAATAGATTGGCGTGGAAGGGTCACCTACCGCTTTGGTCATGATGACATCTTTGACGTGGGGCATTTGTTTGGCTTCCTCAACACCAGTGATGCTTGCAATTACACCCTCTGGTGCTTCGAGATAACGAATGGCTGAGCCACATTGGCATTTCGGCTCAATGTCAGGCGTATTGCCCAAAGCCACATCAATAGTCGCTTTCACCATGTCAATGCCTGTGGAAAGTGGCACCAAGGCGGTCGTGATGTTATCGCCACCCATGCGTGCACCCAGTTCAATCATCACTGGACCACGCTCAGTCACCATCATCTCCACATGAGCAGGGCCTTGGTCAATGCCGACTGCGTTACAAGCCTGAGCCGCCAAATCTTTGATAGCTTTTTGCGTTTCAAGAGGGTGCCGGGAGGGTTGGCTATGCCCCATCTCCACAAAATGGGGAGCACCAGTGGTCAGTTTATCGGTGATTTGCAGGATGTTGACTTTCCCATCCACCACCATCACTTCCACACTGACCTCATTGCCTTGAAGGTACTCTTCGATAATCACCCTACCATGACGAGCCGAGGCACGACTGTATTCATAGGATTGCAACAATTCATCAAAATCGTGTGCCAACACCACACCATGACTGCCTGCATTGTCGGTCGGCTTCATGATGCATGGATACGACATTTGGCTTTCAAGGGCTTTCAGTTCCTCCAATGAATCCACAGTAAAAAACCATGGTGAGGCCACATCATGAGCCTTGAAGGCTTTAATCATCTCGAATTTGTCAGTGGCCTTGAAGGCAGTGTCGTATGAGATGCTATGCAAACCTAATTTTTCTGACACTTTAGCCACGCCCCGCATGGGCATATCTGTAGCCAAAGTCATGATTCCGTTGGGTTTGAACTTTAATGCAGCAGAAAGCACCGCATCCTCATCCATAGTGGAGGCATTGAAGAACTCGTCGGCATATTGGATACCTATAGCCTGAGGATTGTAGTCGGCTACGCCTACATACAAGCCCATTTCTTTGGCTTTAAGGATAGCAGGGAGTTGAAGCACTGAGGCACCAACTATCATCAATCTTTTCATTGTTGCTTGTAGCTTTGAGCTGTATTAATGTTCTTGCGAGCGACAACCGACCACACAGTCTGAAACAAAATCTTGATGTCCATCCACATTGTCAAATTGTCGGCATAATAAGCATCCCATTTGAATTTTTCGTCTTGGGAAATACTATTGCGGTAATAGGCCTGAGCATAACCTGTCACACCTGGTTTTACACTATAACTTTTACGATGGTTCTCATCCATTTCGCTGAGTTGTTTTCCCTCTTTCCAAAGCTTCGGCCTTGGACCAACAAAACTCATATGACCGAGCAAAATATTGAGAAACTGAGGAAACTCATCCAGCGAAGTCTTGCGCATAATGCGACCGATGGGTGTCACACGCGGGTCGTTGTCGCTATTAAAAGTGGAACCATCGGGGTTTTTCAGGTCCGGTGAATTGACATACATCGAACGAAGTTTGAACATCTTATAAGGCTTATAGTTCCTGCCTGCGCGTGTAGCATTATAAAAAACCGGACCTTTATCCGTCAACCAAATGAATGGAGCCAAAATGATGATTTCGAGCAACACAAAAGGCAGGATAATCAAACTGCCAATGATGTCGAAAAGTCGTTTGAGAAAGTGTTGATACATATTGAAGATTAAGAATTACAATAATTATATTTGCTCTTTGATTTTTACATGTCGTTTGGCCAGAATAATAATGATAGCAAAACACACAGATGCCGTCAAGATTGTAGACCAACAGAAGCCCCACAAACCCATGTGTAAAGCATAAGTAAACACAAACACTAAAGCCAAATAGATTACTAGTCGAATTATCGAAATAATTGTTTGCAAAGATGTTTTGGCAAATTGTAATAGAATAAGATTAACAATTCCATAAGTGGTTTTTATGACAATTGCCCCGACAATCATAGGAATAAATTTAACAGCCTCATCGTAAAACATTGGATATAAATACTTGCACAAAATAACACCAATCCATGAAAAAACAAATACAAGCAATGCCATAACTACAGGTGTTAATGCTATTATTCTACGATATGGTTTACGACCTATCTCGATTTTGTCTTTATCAACTATATAGCTTAACAAAACATTTCGAACAGGAATACTAATAACAGAAATCACTTTGCTAACAACACCTGCGGCATTATATATAGATACGTTGTTTCCACCTAAAACTGGATATATCAACAACTTATCACAATAAGTTATTGAATAACCCAAGGCACTTGTGACACTAAGTTCATAATATTTTTTATTTATTTCAGGCGTCTTTATACGATGTATTTTGCCTATTTGCAAGGCTTTTCGTGCTTGAACAAACACATAAATACTACCTGCAAGATACCCAGTAATAAAAACAAATTGCCAATAATGGAAAAAGGTAAACAAACCCAAACCAACAAAGAAACCTAATACGATTAATGCATTATCAATGGTGATTTTTTTAAAATCAATATTTACCCTAAATAAAATGTAATAATAATCGTGGAAGAATAATAAGACTAGAAATACAAGTGATAATAAAATGCTAATGAAATCATTATGATCTGAATACGAAAAAACAATGATCCCAGTCAAAAGAATACCAATTATTGTAACTATAGCATGTATGTAATTAAATTTCTCATCTAATTTGTTGTTGGCAATGCATCTGCTTTTTTCTAATAACCTAACAGTCGCTAGGGGGGTGATAAAGATATTTGTTAAATACCTAACTATGCTCAACACTGTTAAAAACAATCCATTTTCCTCACCCGAATAATATCGGGCAATAACGGGCTGTACAACAAAATATAATGCGAATGTCGGTAAAGCATACGCAATTAAACTATACGAAACATCTTTGATGATTTTTTGATATCTCTTGAAAAAACTCATTTGTCTTAATTATTAATCATATCAGTTAAAACATTCAACCTACTCTATCTACCAAACCCACAAACTTTTTTATTCCGTTTCTGTTTCTATTTCCGTTTCTGTTTCTAAATCATCCATTTGCATTGAAAAACAACAATTTGATACAATCGCAAATAGCAATAAAGGATTTCCTAGTTGAGTGTTGTTAAACATAAGCACTGTGAATGCCATAAAAAAGAGAAAACGAACGATTGCTCTTGAAAAAGTGAAAGATGCAAACCTTGAAATGCAAAACAACAAAGGCACTGCAAATATGCCAAGTTCACATAAAAATCCTCCGTATGCACTACCTATTCTTTCTCTAAAACCTATTGGTATCAAAAAATTACCAAATGCATCTTGCATGGCATCAACGATTGAATTATATCTCGTATCAATGCTACTATCATCTTCAACCCCTACTACGCCCTCATTGATGAAACCTGTTAGAATGGCACTCATTCTGGTATTTGCGAATTTGGTCTCCAACAAAAAGATAAAACCAAATAACATAGCAATTGAAGCTATCAAGATGATCCAACCCCTTCTCGACTTCATATTATCCATCAAGTAGAACAACCAATACACGCCTATGAAAACAATGCCAAGAGAGCTTTGGGCAAAAAGCACACCCATAATGATAATCATCACCACATACAACCATTTTCTCTTTGTGAAGAACTGCGTCATTAAAAGAAAATAAAAACAAGTAATTCCAAAATATGATGGTTCAGAAGACAATCCAACTACACCTCTACTCAAATCCGTCCAGCGAACCGTACCGACCAAAGAAACAGCAAAACTTCTATCTACAAAAAACTGAACTGAACCAACAATAAACCATGTAATAATACAAAACTTAATAAAACGTTCGGGAAACCCTCCAATAGTATAAAAAGTGATAGCAATAGCCCAAGGAATGAAAAAGATGGCACAATAATTATAAAAACCTCTTAAAGAATTCAAGGAAATACCACCAAATAACAACACTAGTATTGCCATGAATATAGTAAACAAAGAAACATAAAAATAGGTTTGATACTTTCCTTGATTCACCGATCTTTGAATATTAAACAAACAGATGATCACAGCCAATACAAGGGCATAAGGCTGCATGTCTGTTTCAAAAAAAGGGTTTCCAAAAAGGAAGGGAAACATACACAAAAACAAAAACAGATAATAGAAGATGTGTCGGAACCTAAACTGCACATCCGAAAAATCTGAACTTTCAATATCCGTATAACTCATAAAAGACTAACTAAAAAGATCACAAAAACAAAAATGCTTTTATCTATCCGCTAAGATGACCCGCCTGCTATCTCTACACTCTATACTCTAAACTACTCATCTCCCTTTATACATATCCTCGTAATACTTCTGATAGTCACCAGAAGTCACATTGTCCATCCACTCCTGGTTGTCCAAATACCAGCGGACGGTCTTCTCGATGCCTTCCTCGAACTGGAGGGATGGCTCCCAACCGAGTTCTTTCTGAAGCTTGGTTGAGTCGATGGCATAACGCATATCATGTCCCGCACGGTCGGTAACATAGGTAATCAAGTCCATGTCGGCACCTTCGGGACGACCAAGGATACGGTCAACAGTATTGATGACCACCTTGATGATGTCAATGTTTTTCCACTCGTTGAAACCACCGATGTTGTAGGTCTCTGCGACTTTGCCCTCATGGAAGATAAGATCAATCGCCCTGGCATGGTCTTCCACATAGAGCCAGTCGCGCACGTTCTCGCCCTTGCC
>CACXXW010000010.1 GCA_902771635.1 uncultured Bacteroidia bacterium
CATCGGCTATTTCCTGCCTGATGTGCTCGACACCGACACCTATCTTGTGGGACGCGACATGCGCCTCTCATCGCCCACGCTCTTTGATAATCTCACCCGAGGCCTCACCGACCGTGGCAAAAATGTCGACTTCATCGGCCTTTCCACTACGCCATTGGTTTATTGGTCGACGGCCAAATACGGCTATGGCGCATCCATCCAAATCACAGCCTCGCACAATCCGAAGCACCACAATGGTCTGAAGATTTCGGCCAAGGATGCCCTCCCCGTGGGCTACGACACGGGCTTGAACCGACTTGAAGCTCTTGTGGCGAGCGATAAAGCCGTCGTACCCTGTGAGAAGAAAGGCATCATTCGCGAAAAGAATGTCTATGCCGATTACTTGGCCTTCCAAAAGCAGTTTGTGGGACCGCACGACAATCTCAACATCGCCGTGGACTGTAGCAATGGCATGTCATCCATCTTTGTCCACGAGCTGATTGGGGAGGCGCATTACAGCAACGACACCTTGGACGGCAATTTCCCCAACCATAAACCCAATCCTTTGGAAGCCAACGCGCAGGAACAAATCAAGGCTTTGGTGAAGAAAGAGAAATGCGACATTGGTCTGCTCTTCGACGGCGATGCCGACCGCATCACCTTCATCGACGAGAAAGGCCGTTTCATCAGTCCCGACCTCATCATTGCTTTCTTGGGCGACTATGTTGCAGGACATCCGCAGCTCTCGTGCCATCCAGGAATACCTCAATCGCTACCAGGCCAAGGTGGAGACTTGGCGTGTAGGTCGCGCCTACGCTGCATTGAAACTCCGTGAGTTGGATGGATGCTACGGTGGCGAACTTGCTGGTCACTACTATTTCCGAGATTTCTATTATTCCGACTCTGCCTTGCTGGCCGCATCCATCGTGCTCAGACTCTTGTCCGAACGCAAGAAAGAAGGCAAGACCATGAGCCAAATCATTGATGAGATATCACCTTATAACAATTCGGGCGAGATCAATTTCAAAATTGAGCGCAAACAAGAGGCTATGGATGCCGTCAAAGACCACTTCGCCCAAATCGAGAAGCCGGAGCGTTTCTTGGACTTCGATGGTTATCGCTTGGACTATCCCGACTGGTGGCTTAATATCAGACCTTCCAATACGGAGCCGTATCTGCGTTTCCTTTGCGAGGCCAAAAGTGAGGCCAAACTGAAGGAAATCATCGACACAGTGACGGGAATTATTCACAAATTCGAATAACCAAGGATGCTCCCTCAATGAGGGATTGGGCAAATGAAGCACAAGCTGATTTCAATTCTTCTCGCATTGTCGTTTTGTTCCGCATGGGCACAACAACCTACCGATTCCATTGTCAGGCGCAATGCTAAAATCGTTTTGGGGAGCCATGCCGTAATCTATGGCGGTACGGTAGTTGGACTGAACCGGCTTTGGTTCAAGGACTGCCAATGGGTTGGCATTCATACCATCAACGACAATGGTGACTGGCTTCAGATGGACAAGTTGTGTCACGCTACCACTTCTTACCACACTAGTTTATTTGGTGATGAAAGCATGCGCTTGGCAGGCTTGGACTCGAAACGGTCTGCCCTTTATGGCGGTGCTTATTCCTTGCTTTTCATGACCACCATCGAGCTTATGGATGCTGGGTATGAAGGCTGGGGCTTTTCGTGGGGAGACATGGCTGCCGATATCAGTGGTATCGCGCTTTATACCACCCAACAACTGCTTTGGGACGAGCAGCGCATCAGCCTGAAATACTCATTCCATCCAACCGAATACGCCCAATACAATCCTGAAGAATTAGGCCATAACCTGATAAGCCAGTCTTTGAAGGACTATAACGGAATCACCCTTTGGGCCGCCTTCAATGTCAAGGAATTGTTTTTGAATTCTGAAAGCGGCTTTCCCGAGTGGCTCACCGTCGATTTTGGCTACGGTGCCAAAGGCATGGTTGAGCCACAGCCCACCGCCGATTTCGACCGTGTACGACAATTCTATCTCGCTCCAGGTGTTGACTTGGCGAAACTGCCTGTCGAGAACCGCTATCTCAAAGCTGTTTTGCGTGCATTGAGTTTCATTAAGTTGCCTACACCCGCATTGGAGTACAATGCTTCCGACAAATTCGTTTGGCATTGGCTCTATTTCTGAAAAAAGACGTATTTTTGCAGCATGACATAGTTAAATAAGCATTGAAATGAAGAAATTAGTCTGGATATTCGTTGCGTTTTGTGCACTTTTCTTGGCCAGTTGTGAAAACCCCGCCAAATCACGCATTTACACCGAAGAGGGTTCCAAATTGCTGCAGCGATATAGCGAGTATAAAAAAGCAGAAGAAACCCTCACCAAGGCCATCAAATACGACAAAAGCAATTTCGAGGCCTACTATTACCGTGGCTGTGCTCGGTTGAATGCCATGAAATACGATGAAGCCATTGCCGATTTCGAAAAAGCCATCGAGTTGAAAACCGACTATGCCGACGCCTATTTCAATCTAGGCAGAACCTATTACATCATGCATGATGAGGACAAGGCTTGCGAGTATTACAAATTGGCGGAGAAATACGGCCGACCCAATTTGGAAGACTATTTAAGAAGATGTAACTAGTTTTAATATAGAAATCGACCGCTTATGTCATTCCCTCGGGAATCTATAAGTGGTCGGTTTCGTAAATTAATAGACAAACTCGCCAAAAGCTTCTTCGGCGATGATGTCGCCTTCCTCATTGTAGGTCTTCCAAGTGCCCGATTTCTTTCCCTTCGTATATTGTCCTTCTTCTTTTAGGGCTGTGCTGGGATAATACGTTTTGGTGGGACCCTCAAGTAGCCCGTCATGGTATTGGCATTCCATGATCAAAATGCCCGTGTCCGAATACTTCTTGCATTCGCCTTCGGGCTGGCCTTCAACAAATTGCGTCTCTTCTGCCAATACGCCGTTTTGGGGATTGTATATCCTCGACCAGCCGTGCACCTTGCCTTCTTTGTTGTCCTCTACCAAACGAAGTTGTCCCGAATTAGGGTCATAATACTTCCATTCTCCATCTTTCTTTTGGTTCAGGAAATACCCCGTTGCTATCACCCTGCCGTTGGGAGCGTAGGTCTTGTTCAATGCCTTTTCGCCCGACTTGTCAAACTCGTTAGTAGCTTTCAAGTTGCCCAGTTCATCATAATAACGAAACGTGCCCTTGCACTTGTCGTTCTTGAATTCTCCTTCGTAACGCAATTGTCCGTTGGGATAGAAGTCGCGCCACTGTCCTTGACGACGGCCTTTCGAGTCGGTCTGGTTGTAATCTTGGGCCATCAAGGATGTGAGGCCTAAAAACAGGGTGGCAAATACTAGGGCAAATCTTTTCATGATTTCTTCGGTTTTGAAGCTGCAAATTTAAAGAAATAACTTAATTTTGCCGCGATTATTGTATGGCCGAGTATTCATCCATATTATTGGAAAATGCGGTGGAGTCGCTTTCAAAACTGCCGGGTATCGGCAAGAAGACGGCTTTGCGTCTGGCCTTGCATCTGCTCAACAGCGAAGACTTGGAGACCGAACAATTGGCCGATTCGCTGCTGAAAATGAAGCATAACATCATGTTGTGTGAGCGGTGCTATAACATCAGCGACACCAAGGTTTGCTCTATTTGCAGCAATCCGCGTCGCGATGAGAACACGCTATGCGTGGTGGCCGACATGCGTGATGTGCTGGCCATCGAACGGACAGCCTCATACAACGGACTCTATCATGTGTTGGGTGGGGTCATTAGTCCAATTGAAGGAATCTCGCCCAATGACCTGAAGATTGCGCAATTGGTGCAACGCACCCAAAAAGAAGACATTAAAGAAATCATTTTGGCTTTGCCTGCCACCATTGAGGGCGACACGACCAACTTCTACATTTTCAGACAGCTGAAAGACTTTGAGGGAAAGATTTCGGTGATTTCGAAGGGCATTGCCGTTGGCGATGCCTTGGAATATGTCGATGAGGTGACCTTGGGGCGGTCGATACAGAATCGTATTCCGTTTGATCAGAAATGATTGCGTATTTTGAGACGCGATGAATCGCGTCTCTACAAGAGGGTTTCGGAGAACAGGTCCAATTGGTTCTCGGTGAGGTACAAATCCGTTGGAACCTCGTATTCGTAGGCCGTGATGAACCGCTCTATGTTTTTCTTGATCAGCTTGATGGGTGTTGTACGGCGCGCCTTGCAGTAATTGCGCAAGGAACGGTACTGCCCCGCTGACAATTTGAAGGTAATCGCGTGGTAATGGTAATTGCGACGTTTCCGTTTCTTGTTTTGTGCCATAACACATTGATTTGAAGCCACGAAATAACAAAATAAAAACGTGAAATCCAAATTCTCGCAAAAGTTTTCTAATTTCGTCTTCCCAAAAACAAAGAAATCATGAAGATTGCCGTCATTGGAGAATCCAACATCGACATTGCTGTTGCTCCCCATGCTGAGCCTAACGCCAAGGGTTGCGTGCCTGGTAATATTGTCTTCCATCATGGTGGGGTGGCACGAAACATTGCCCACAACCTTTGCTTGTTGGGTCATGATGTGAAGCTAGTGAGCGTTTTCGGGGACGATGATTTCGCCGAACGTATGGTGGCCGACTGCAAGCAAATCGGCATGGACTTGTCGCTGTCTGACCAATTCAAAGATGCTAAAAGCCCGATTTTCCTCAGCTTCAACGACAACACCGGCAATATGGTTTCAGCGGTTTCCGATGTGAGTCTCAACGATTATATGGATTTGGATTGGCTCAAAGACAAGATGGCGGCCATTAATACATCGGACGTTGTAGTTGCGGATACCTTGCTCAGCACGAATGCCCTCGCCTATCTCATCGATCATTGTAAGGTCCCATTGTTTATCGATACCGTCTCTCCTGGTAAGGCTATACGTTTGGATGAAGCTATGAGGATTTCGGAAAAACATTCTGTGTATGCTGTAAAATGCAATTTGGCCGAAGCTTTTCAAATCACTGGGGAACATGATGATATTCAGGCATCCAAAAAAATGAATGACAGCGGAATAAGCAACGTCTATTTAACCATTGGTTCAAGAGGTGTTGTCTATTGTTCAAATGGTGTTGTAACCACAAATCCTGCCCTTCCCACGCCTATTATTAACGTGACGGGTTCCGGTGATGCCTTTTTTGCGGGGGTGATTCATGCCCATACGATGGGATATACCGGAAAGGATGCCGTTCCTTTTGGTTTGATAGCCGCCCAGCACAACATAAAAAGCGAAGCGCCGGTGAACCCGACGCTTCGTATTACAGTATTCAACAAGTGAGTGGTTCTTAGAAACTGAAACCTATACGACCCAAAACCATAATGGGGTGAACGGTTCCAAAAGAAGGATGACCGACCTCCGTAAAAGTGTCGTTAGGAATCTTCTTTTTCCAGGTGTGCTCACTTTCGACAGTTGCACTGCCAAGATCATAGAAGCTGCAACCTATAACGAGATTCTTTGCAACTTCTAAGCCGATACCAGCTTGATATGCAAAGGTGAAGGCCTTTTCAAAATCATAGGTTTCGGTAACTTGGGTTTCTACCCCAAACAAAGTGCCTTTGGTGACGGATTCCAAATCGGTGATGAGACGGAGGTTGCCACCCGCACCAGCCTCGACGTAAATGCCCAGATTGGAGTTAAAATGGAAAATGTAGTTCAAACCTAACATGGCAGGAACGTTGATATATTTGGGCGTAGCATTGTAGCTGAAGCTACCACCAACAAAATTACCACCAGCTGCTCCTTCTTGGTCGCGATAGGCATTCTTCAATTCTTTTGTGGGTCCATTATAGAAACCATCTACAGAAAGGAATACGCCTAAGCCGTTAATACCAACGTTGTAATACCACTTGAGGCCTGCATTAAAACCCATGCCAGCGCCTGCATCGCATACATCTTTATTATGGGATGTCAATGCAAAATTGTAGAAATTTCCGTCATACTTAGCATAATCCTTCATCGGGAAAGATACACCAAGGAACATGGCACCACGGGATTGAGCCATAGCTTGACCACCTATAATCAGCATGACGGCCATAGCAAACACTTTAAACAGTTTATTCATCTCTTTGATAATTTAAGGTTATTTTTTCCGTTAGAATTAAAACGAGGCAAAATTACAAAAATTTTGTATTTTTGCGATTCAAAAGGAAAAATATGCTACAAAGACTCAAACGTTTCAAAGAGAAACACCCTTTCACCTCCCTGATGCTGGTCGCAATATTGGTGAGAATCATAGCCGTTATATTTGTTCCGGGCTTCGGTTCCCGCGGCGAATTGCAGCATCCGACACTTTTCATTGCTTTCCTTGAAAAAGTCAAGGCGTTATTGGGTATTGGCGATTCACAAGGCATGATGTTCATCAGCCGCTCGTTGTATGCCGTGGTCTCACTTTTCACGGTATCTATGATTTACCGCATCTGCGACTTGACTTCCAACAAGCAGAACGCTTGGCTGCTGGCATTGATCCCGGCATTTTGCTGCATTATGCCTTCATTCGGCATCATCGAGAATGCCAGCGCCTTCCTTGGCCTACCGCTGATGCTTTATGGTGCCAATGTGGTTTTACGACAAGAGGTGTTAAGGCAAAACAACCTCAGCGAGAACGTGCACCGCACTTCCTTCTTGATAGCAGGTCTTATGCTCGGTTTGGGTATCTGCGTGTGGTATGAGAGTGCCTTCATCGTTTTTAGCATCCTTCTGATTCTCTGCATCAGACGCAATCTCAAAGGTGCGTTGATGACTTTCATGGGCGTTCTCACATCAGTGGTCGCATTGGGGCTGTTGCTTTGGGCACTTGGTGTCAACCCGTTGAAATACATTGTCCTATGACCAAAGAGGAAGCCCGCTTGCGTATCGCAGCCCTTAGCGATGAGTTGGAGCAACACAACTATAACTATTACATCCTCGCCAAGCCTACCATCAGCGACTACGAGTTTGATATGAAGCTCGAGGAGCTGGCGCGTTTGGAAAAGGAGTTCCCCGAATTCCTATCTCCCTCCTCACCCACCCAGCGTGTCGGCGGCGGTATCACCAAGGAATTCAAAAGCGTGCAACATCGCTATCCCATGCTTTCGTTGGCCAATTCATACAGCCGTGAGGAGATTGCGGAGTTTATCAACCGCATTAAGAAAACCATTGAGGATGAAGTGGAGTTTTGCTGTGAGTTGAAATTCGACGGTCTTTCCATCAGCCTGCAATATGAAAACGGCGTGCTTGTCCGCGCCGTGACCCGTGGCGACGGTACTCAAGGCGATGACGTGACCACCAATGTGAAGACCATTCGAACTGTGCCATTGAAACTACATGGAGATTACCCTGACTTCTTCGAAATGCGCGGCGAAATTGTGATGCCTTTCGATAGTTTCAACCGTTTGAACGAAGCCCGTGCTGAGGCTGGAGATGACCTGTTTGCCAATCCGAGAAACGCTGCTGCAGGAACACTAAAGTTGCAAGACTCCAAAGAAGTAGCCCGTCGCCGCTTAGACAATTATTGCTACTACATGATGATGGACGGCCTTGAAAGCCGTTACCAGACGCATTACCAAAGCCTGCAAGCCGCCAAGAAATGGGGCTTCAACATCTCCAATTTCATGGCGCTATGCAAGACCATCGATGAGATCTTCGAGTTCATCGACTATTGGGATGTGAAACGTCATGAGCTGCCTTTCGCCATCGATGGCATCGTGCTGAAGGTCAACAGTTATGAGCAGCAGCAGGCCTTAGGTTTCACGGCGAAGTCGCCGAAATGGGCAATCGCCTACAAGTTTAAAGCCGAAGAGGTGGAGACTGAGTTGCAAAGCGTTGACTTCCAAGTGGGCCGTCATGGCACTATCACTCCTGTGGCCAATCTTGCCCCAGTGCAGTTGGCTGGAACTACCGTAAAACGCGCCACCTTAAATAATGAGGATTTCATCCGCCAGTTTGACTTGCATTACGGCGACACGGTAACAGTCGTGAAAGGCGGTGAGATCATTCCGAAAATCATCGGTGTTAATTTAAACAAGCGTCAAGCGGGCGCAAAACCCGTTGAGTTTGTCAAGAACTGCCCGATTTGTGGTACTCCACTTGTTCAGAATGAAGGTGAAGCGGCTTGGTATTGTCCCAACAGTTCAGGCTGTTCACCACAGATTCGTGGCCGCATCGAGCATTTCATCGGGCGCAAAGCCATGAATATCGAAAGTCTCGGCGAGGGCAAGGTGGAACTGCTTTATGAAGAGGGCTTGGTTCGAAATGTCGCCGATTTGTACGACCTTACTTACGATAAACTCTTCGGTTTGGAAAAAGTCATTACCATCGAGGATGAGTTTAGTTTGGTGCCTGTCGCCACGCGCAAGGTCAGTTTCAAAGAAAAGACAGCGCAAAACATCTTGGATGCTTTGGAGAAGTCAAAGTCAGTGCCTTTTGAAAGGGTACTGTTTGCTTTGGGCATCAAGTTTGTGGGCGAGTCGGTGGCTAAGGTGTTGGCCAAGGCTTTGCACGACATCGACCATATCATTGGCGCTTCAGTTGAAGAGATGACCGAAATCAACGAAATCGGCGAGAAGATTGCCCTTTCCGTCAGGAATTTCTTTGATGACGAGCGAAACATTGAGATAGTCAACCGCTTGAAACAAGCTGGTTTGCAGTTTGCCATGGCCGAGCAAGCCGTTTCCGACAAAGAGCAGGTATTAGCTGGAAAATCATTTGTGGTGAGTGGAGTGTTCCAACACTATTCCCGCGACGGCATCAAGGAAACTATTGAGGCCTATGGCGGCAAGAATGTGGGTAGTATCTCCGGCAAGACCGACTATGTGTTGGCCGGCGACAAAATGGGCCCTGAGAAACGCAAAAAGGCTGAGTCTTTGGGCATTCCTATCATTACAGAGACTGAATTTGAAGAGATGATAGGCGTTTCGCGAACAACAGAAGAAAACGGATTGCTGTTTTAATAAAAAACACTACCTTTGCACTTCGGTTTTAAACCATGAATTTTGAATTTTAAATCTTTAAATCTTAAATACTTACAGATAATGAGAATAGAGAAAATCATTGCCCGCGAAATCTTGGATTCTCGCGGAAACCCCACGGTTGAAGTGGATGTTACTTTGGAATGTGGCATTATGGGTCGTGCCTCGGTACCTTCAGGTGCTTCGACTGGCGAACACGAAGCCCTCGAACTGCGTGACGGCGACAAGAAGCGTTACGGTGGCAAGGGTACTTTGAAAGCTGTTGACAACGTCAACAAGATTATCGCTCCTGAAATCCTGGGCATGTCGGCTCTCGACCAGCGCGCCATCGACCACAAGATGCTCGCTTTGGACGGCACCAAGACCAAGTCGAAGCTCGGCGCCAATGCCATCCTCGGCGTGTCATTGGCTGTGGCAAAGGCTGCTGCCAACTACCTTGACATCCCGCTCTACCGCTATATCGGTGGCACCAACACCTACACGCTTCCCGTACCGATGATGAACATCATCAACGGCGGTTCGCACAGCGATGCCCCCATTGCGTTCCAAGAGTTCATGATCCGTCCTGTGGGCGCTCCTTGCTTCCGCGAAGGTCTGCGCATGGGTGCCGAGGTGTTCCACACCTTAGCCAAGCTCTTGAAGAAACGTGGCCTCTCCACCGCCGTCGGTGATGAAGGTGGCTTTGCCCCTGCCCTCAACGACACTGAGGATGCACTCACCATCATCTGCGACGCTATCAAGGAAGCTGGCTACGAACCAGGCAAGGATGTGAAGATCGCTTTGGACTGCGCCGCCTCTGAGTTTGCTTACAATGTCGATGGCAAGTGGTTCTACGACTACCGCGAGCTTAAGAACGGCACGAAGAAAGACCCCAACGGCAAGCGCTTCAGCTCGGATGAGCAGGTTGATTTCCTTGAGGAACTCATCAACAAATACCCCATCGACTCCATCGAGGACGGTATGGGCGAAGAAGACTGGGACGGCTGGAAGAAACTCACCGACCGCATCGGCGACCGCTGCCAGCTCGTCGGCGACGACCTCTTCGTCACCAACGTCGACTTCCTCTCGAAGGGCATCCAACTCGGTTGCGCCAACTCCATATTAATTAAGGTGAACCAAATCGGCTCGTTGAGCGAGACCTTGGACGCCATCGACATGGCCCACCGTCACGGCTACACCACCGTCACCAGCCACCGTTCGGGCGAGACCGAGGACGCCACCATCGCCGACATCGCCGTGGCCACCAACAGCGGCCAAATCAAGACCGGTTCGTTGAGCCGCTCCGACCGCATGGCCAAGTACAACCAGTTGCTCCGAATCGAGGAAGAGCTGGGCGATTTGGCTGTTTATGGTTATAAGAAACTGCAATAATCGTTTTCGGCAAACAACCATCAAACAAAAAACTGCGGCAGATTGTCGCAGTTTTTTGTTTTCTCACACCAGTAGGAGATTTCAGTAGGAGATTTGTTTATAGCATTGTTATAAACTCCCTGATATTTAATACATTAACATTCGGCCAAGGTGTCCGTTTGAGGATATTGTAATGATTGTCATTCGTTACGATGAACTCCGCTCCTGAAGCTACCGCACAATCCGCGAACTTGTTGTCATCAGGATCATCACGGAATCAAGTCAAAATGAACGTAAATCTCTTGGTAAACCGTAGTATGAAGCCGAGCTATGGCTTCCACCACATTAGTAGCAACCTCGCTATTGATTTTTTGGGAAAGGATTTCTTCGTATTCGTCCAAAATCTCCGTGTTTACACAAAGGCTGATGTTACCACACAACACATCTGTCCATATCTTATGATACGGACTTTTTGACGGCAAAGACTGCAAAAGGCAGTTGGTATCAAGAACGACGCGCCGCATAACGATAAGGGGTACGCATGTGTTCCTCGCCCCACTGCTCTATGGTTTCTTCATTAATAACACCCTCGTCCCACAAGGCATCAATCGCTTTTTGGGCCTTCTCGGCAAAATACCTTGCCACCAAATCCTTGAACTCATTCAGTTCCGCTTCAGAGTCGATGCTGTTCAAGGCGTTCATCAACTCAAGTTGCGCCAATTCACTGTACGACATATTATTATTCTCCTTTCTCGTTGCAAAATTAAACATTTTTCCCGAAAAGACATTGCACTTCTGAATTTTTCTCTATTTTTGCACTTGCCAAGCCGAGAGAAAACGGCCTGGCCAGAGAAAGCACATTCTTCGCTTTGTTCCTCGTTGGTGAATCTGGACAATTCGCTTGAATTATGAGGAATGATGAGATGAGGAAGCTTTCACTGTTTAATGTTTGTGTACTTGATACCTGACATAGAACAGTGGAGCTTTACCGTATCCATTATTTTGATAATTCATGGGAGTCCAGACCCAACCAACAGAAATAAGGATAAGTTTGGGAGGCTCCGCTCTGTTTGCCATTGAATAATGTCATCCTTTGAGCCGAGGATGCAAACAAAAATCAATAAATATGGAAAACGGAGAAAACAAAGATCTTCAAGGTAGAAGAGAGTTTTTCAAGGAAGCAACGAGAAAGGCATTGCCCATTTTTGCGGTTGCATTGCTCGGGACTTCAGTTTTATCATCTTGTTCAAAAGTTACAGGCTGTGGAAACTCATGCAGCGGCTCCTGCAAAGATGATTGCGCGGGAACCTGTTATTCTGGATGCTCAGGCGAGTGTGATGGTTATTGCAAAGATACCTGCGGCTATTCTTGTTCATTTGGTGCTCGATATGTCTAACATCTCAAATCAGTGAACACTAAACTGAACCGTGACTCCTAGCAGTCCGACATAGCGAAGAGCATCTCTTCATCTTCACGAAAGACTGCCAGTTGGCCTGCAAATACTGCTACCTTGTGGGCACGACAACTCATCAAGAGCAAGTTTTCAAATTGCCGTGTTTTACGGCGTTGAAAACTTGTTTGTTGAGTGGGTGTGGTAACCTGATGTTCAGGCAAATAACAATTTCACGTTTTTTCATGTCATTCCCAACCACAAAATAGAACGTAGATTATTCTGACAGAAACGTTAATAATTACGACTTCAAGCCAAAATACAAAATAAATCCCTATCAAAATATTTGTTGCCTTAATTTATCCAAAACAAGCGCCATGGCCAAACCGCACAGAATGCACATCGGACACCTTATTAAAGACGTATTTGACAAAAAAGGAATGAGTGTAACCGAATTCGCCCGCCGCATCAACTGCGCGAGGCCTAATGTGTATTCCATCTTCGAACGATACGACATTAGTGTGGAACAGCTTATTGACATTTCTGAAGCTTTGGATCATAACTTTTTGGACGACATCCAACTGAAAAGCGGAATGGATTCAATGCTTCAAACGCGACATTTACACATTGACATCAACCTTGAATCATTTTCAGCAGAGAAGACGGAACGGGTATCATTACTATTGAAAGAGTTGGCCGAAAGAGGAGACAATTATCGTAAATAATTCCTACAAAACCGTATTTTGTTTTGACAACCAAATGGTTGGTACAAAATATGTTATATCTATTTTTGCAATAGATTATAATTATGTTTTGTTTTGAGCACAAGAGAAAAAGGAAATACGTTCCTATTGAAAATAGTATTGTTTTTTTTTCTAACAATGGTGTCATGTGGTTTTGTATTAGGGCAAGAAAATTACGTTGTGACCTCCCCAAAGCTTAATGTCAGAAAGATGCCATCGGCTCAATCAACGATTATAGGCAGTCTTTCTAAAGGAGACACTATTAATGTAAACTCATTGAAAAAAACATGGGCTCAGATTGATTTCAAGAAAGGCTTTGGATATGTTGCACTGAAGTATATCGAACCCATTCCAGATAATACATCAAAAGAACCAGATTCTACATTATTTATAATTGAAGAAGAATCCGAATATTTTAATGAGAATCAAGAAGATGCCACATTAAAAAAGCCCAGACATAATTTGACATCATTAACTTCGTTTTTTAACCGCTTTGTTTTTAGGCTTACTTCCACTTTGTCACTAGGTACAGCCAATTTTTACAGTTCTGATGCCTATTCCCATCCACGATTCGGATTTGGTTTGGACGTAGGGACTCAACTAACGGCTGATTTTATGCCAAAACATATGTTTTATGAACTAACTTTGGGATACATGGCTTTGGGCAATTCCAACTATTCTTTCCCCTCATTTTCAATCAATATTTTGCCCGTAGGCTACCGAAGCGACCTTTTTGACTTATGGAAATTGCAAAATGTCAGATATTATGCTGTTGGAGGCTTGTCATTCCAATTCTCAGGAGGCGGGATACATTTCTGTCAAAACTCCAACTACTACTCGTTTAACTCAAAACCGACCGTCAATCTTTATGTCAAAGGTGGCATCGAAATCACCGATATGATTGCAGTAGGTTTCCTTTATATGCATGGATTTAACAATGTCTGTAGTAACTTGCCCATCGGCATCAAGCATTCTGCATTTCAGATATATGGTTCATTTCTGTTTGACAAATGGAAAAAGCAATGAAAAACAAGGAAATCATAAATCGAAGAGAGTTCTTCAAACACGCGGCCAAGACCACGTTGCCTATTTTGGTGGGAATGACCATCTTGCCCACGATTGTCGCATGCAGCAAAGATGAAAGTATTGAAGAAGCAATAAGTTCATGCCATGGTGGATGTACAGGATCATGTTCATCTATCTGTTCTTCATCATGCACCAGCGCATGTGACAGCGGTTGCTCTTCAGATTGTACTTCTTCTTGTGGAAGTGCCTGCTCTTCAGGTTGTTCAACGTCTTGTGGAAGCGGGTGTACAGGTAGCTGTAGCAGTGGATGCTATGGTAGTTGCGGTAGCGGTTGTACAGGCGATTGCGATACAAGTTGCACCGCAACATGTGGATCTTCCTGCTATACAGGCTGTTCGACTTCATGTGGTAGCGGTTGCACTGGTGACTGTGATAGTACTTGCACCACGAACTGTGCTCAAGAATGCTCAGCAAATTGCACTGGAGAGTGTTATACTGGTTGTTACACTGGTTGCTCAAATACCTGTCAAGGCGGTTGTTCTGGTAGTTGCCATGCCGTATGCAATTCTACCTGTAGCTATACTTGCTCAGGATCCTGTAGTGGTGGCTGCCAAACAACATGCTACGGAGGCTGTGATGGTTTCTGTAGACTTGTTAATATGTAATCATTACTATCCACAACCAATTTGGACGATTAATTCAAATGCTTAACTTATTGCCCTCTACTAATAATTCAATTATTACTTTATAAACAACTGATAATTAGATGATTATACAAAATTCAACTTATCAACGCGTTGAAAACTAAACATATGTATGCCTATTATACAAATGTTGCATTATTCTTCATAATGATTAAAACTATACACTGTCGTGTCTGTAGTTTTTTTTATCAAAACCGTCAATGATATTGACATATTTCTGTCAATTCAACGAAGAGAGATAGGTAATTTTGAAGCGCAAAACATACAACATTCAATCCGACGAGCCAAATGGAATATAACTTGACAAAACGAACAATGAAAAACAACAAGAAAGAAACCCAAAGCAGAAGAGAATTCTTCAAGGAAGCTGCAAAAAAGGCTTTGCCGATTATCGGAGCTGTGACTTTGTTGAGCAGCCCTGTGATTGCTAAAGCTGTGGAAAGTGAACCCATGGGTTGTAATAGTTATTGTAATCAACATTGCAGTGCGGGTTGCGCCAGTACTTGTGCCGGCAGATGCGAAGGTACTTGCCAAAACACATGCATAGGAACGTGTTCTGACGCTTGCGCAAGAGGTTGTGCTGGTTATTGCAACCATTCTTGCAGTGGTGGATGTAGATCTTCGAATCGGTATTAAACATATATATACCATCGACCTTGAAAAGAAGCTTTTAAGGCCGATGGATTGTTATAATAAAAACAGGCCAATATGCATATTGATTTAGCAAAAAATAGATTCTGTGATACTAATCTCAAAATAGGCTTTTTGTTTTTTTTGTTTGTCACAACATTTGCACTTACATCCTGCAAAAAAAAGCCAGAAGGAGAAATCTCTATCACAACTAAAGCCGTCACAGACATTACAGAAAACAGTGCAAAATGCGGTGGTTCTGTGTCATTTACTGGAGGCTTTACCATCGAAGAATGTGGCATTTGTTATAGTGAAGACTCGTACCCAACCGTTAGCTATTTTTATACAGAAGACAGTTACGGAACAGGCTCTTTTAATTCCACTCTCAGTAATCTTATTTCAGGTACAAAATACTATGTAAGAGCTTATGCAAGGACAAGTTCAGGTATCAAATATGGGAACCAAGAGAGTTTCACCACAAAAGAAAACGGAACTTGGATGCTTTATGGGGATGATACTTGGAAGAATCGTTGGGGGCTTACAAATGGTGGTACATTAACTTGGGCTGTCATGTTTCCATCATCCATGCTTTCAGCCTATGATGGCACGAAGATCACCAAAGTCAAGATTTGTGCTGGTGAAAAAGGAACATACACAGTAAAAATATACAAAGGTGGTGCCACTTCACCTACTACTCTTCTTATGTCAAAAGATTATTCCGTTACATCAACTGGTTTGAACACATTGGAAATTTCTCCTTTGATTAGTTTAACCACCTCTCAAAATTTATGGATTTCCGTCACCAATACTCACGAAGCAGGAGAACATCCTGCTGGAGCATCCGAGGGAATCAATAATCCAAATGCAAGATGGAGATGTTATAATGGCTCATGGGAAGATGAAATAGAACACAATGGAAACACCGATTTATGTTGGATGATTCAAGTGCTTCTTTCTGATACACGAGATAAAAATGATAAAGAAATAGAGATATCAATGCCACAATCTTCAGAAGAAACACATTTCAACACATCGTTTCATAAAACAAGTGTACAAACAGATATTCCAAATAATGGCCAATCAGATTGCATTGGTATAAATTGATTAGTATGAAACAATCAACAAATAATAATTATATGAAAAACAAAGATTTACAAAATAGGAGGGAATTCTTCAAGGAAGCGGCAAAAAAGGCTTTACCCGTAATAGGCATACTCGCAATGTCTAATGCATTCCCCATGCTAACAAGTTGCACAAAAGATGATTGTACAGATTGTACATCATACTGCTCATCGAGTTGCTCAAGTTCATGCAAAGGAACATCTGAATCAAGCGGATGCACAAGTTGTACAGGTACTTGTACCAGCGGCTGTAGCAGTGGTTGCACTGGATCTTGTTCAGGTGGGTGCAGCACTAGTTGTACTTCTTCTTGCGGTAGCAATTGTGCTTCTAGTTGTTCTAGTTCGTGTGGAAGTGGTTGTACCGGAAGCTGTAGTAGTGGATGCACAGGAGGTTGTAGCACTAGCTGCTCTGGTAGTTGTGGTAGCGGTTGTACTGGTGATTGCGATACAAGTTGTACCGCAACATGTGGATCTTCTTGCTACACAGGCTGCTCGACTTCTTGTGGTAGCGGTTGCACTGGTGACTGTGATAGTACTTGCACCACGAACTGTGCCCAAGAATGCTCAGCAAATTGCACTGCAGGGTGCTATACTGGGTGTTACACTGGTTGCTCAAATACCTGTCAAGGCGGCTGTTCTGGTAGTTGCCATGCCGTATGCAATTCTACCTGTAGCTATACTTGTTCAGGATCCTGTAGTGGTGGCTGCCAGACAACATGCTACGGAGGCTGTGACGGTTTCTGTAGACTTGTTAATAGCTAATCGAATTCGGAATAACTGCATCAAATACTAAGATGGCTAAGATTAAAGAAAATGATAGCGGCTGGCAATCAGGTACAGCGAAATGCATAACCTTTATCGTCACCAAAGACTGTCAGTTGGCCTGCAAATATTGCTATCTCGTGGGCAAGAACGTGAAAGAAAGGATGCCCTGGGAGGTGGCCAAAACGTTCATCGATTATGTGTTTGACCACGAGACCGATCCCGATTTTGCCTACGAATCGGTAGTGTGGGACTTCATTGGTGGTGAGCCGTTCTTGGAGATAGAGCTTATCGACAGGATTTGCGACTACATCAAGACCGAACTATTCCGCCGCAACCACCACTGGTTCAATAGTTACCGTTTCTCCTTCTCCACAAATGGCATCAACTACCACGAGAAGGCCGTGCAGGACTTCATCAAGAAGAACCGCGACCACCTCTCCATCGGCATCACCATCGACGGAACGGAGAAAAAGCACGACCTTAACCGCGTTTATAAGATTACCGAAAAAGGCTCCTACAAGGACGTGGTGAAGAACATCCCACTATGGTTGGAGCAGTTTCCGGGCGGCGGCACCAAGGTCACCATCTCGTCGGCAGACATTCCCTATATCACCGAGAGCGTACTGCACCTCTATTCGCTCGGAATCCATCAAGTGAACATCAATGTGGTGTTCGAGAATGTATGGCAAGACGGCGACGATCACAAGTTTGAGGAGCAACTGATGCAACTTGCTGACGAAATCATCGACGGCGGCTATTATCAGGACTATGCCTGCTCGTTCTTCTCTGACTATATCGGCAAACCCCTTAGCACGATTACTGACAACCAGAACTGGTGTGGTGCTGGCAAAATGCTCAGCGTGGACGCAGCAGGCAATCTCTACCCCTGCACCCGCTTTGCGCAATATTCCCTCCGTGACAAAGAAGCATGGGTCATCGGCAACATCAAGGACGGCATCGACAAGAACAAACTCCGTCCCTTCCTCACCTTGGACAGAACCACACAAAGCCCACAAAAATGCATCGAATGTGAGGTGGCTAGCGGTTGCGCTTGGTGTCAAGGCGAGAACTACGACGCGGCAGAAACACACACCGTGTTTGAACGCGCCACAGCCATCTGCCTCATGCACAAAGCAAGAGTGAGAGCCAACAACTACTATTGGAACAAGCTCTACCGCAAACTCGAACTTGAAGACCTGCGCGAGCAATACGAAGCCAACAAACGCGAAGTGAAACCCGAAATATGCTGAGCCATGCTGCAATACCTTGTTATATTATTGGACGACACCAGCGTGGCCTACTGCCATGCCGACAATCCGCTGAAAGAGTGCAGCCTAATGCCGCTCGAAACCCTCAAAAAAGGCATTCTCTTCGGGATGAAGCAAAACCTGATGATTCAGTATGTCTTCCCCAATTACGAACTCCCGAAAGAGTATGCCAAAGTCATCGAGAGCATAGACAATGTGAAGATTTATCCTATTGGTTGTAAGCCTGTTACGGGCATTGAGGACGGCAACAATGCCGACGTGGAAGTGGCGAATGAAGTTCCTGAAAAAGTGGAAGCCAAAAACTTGGTGCTTCGCCTTGCTTTCAGCGAAATGCTTGCTAATAAAGATGAAATTGCCAAATTGTTTGCCTCGGGCGCAAGAATCAACCTCTGCATCACCGATGTGGAGCGATTCACGGACGGACAGATTGAAGCCTACAAGCAAGTTTTGAACGAGTGGGACGCCATTTTGCTCAACCTTTACAAGCAAGGTCAATCCCCGCAATTCAACCTCTTGTCGGACAGGATGATGCTTGAAAAGATGCACAATTGCGAGGCGGGTGTGAGCAACACCACCCTTGCCCCGAATGGGAAGTTCTACCTCTGCCCTGCTTTCTATTACGATGAACAGACCATGGTGGACAACCAACTAAACCATCATCAACCAACATCAGACAACTCCGTTGGTGACCTCGAAAACGGCTTGGACATTCCCAACCTGCAACTGCTGAAACTCGACCATGCGCCTTTGTGCCGCAACTGCGATGCCTACCAGTGCCGCCGCTGCATTTGGCTCAACCGCAAACTGACTTGGGACAACAACACACCCTCGCACCAGCAATGCGTGATGGCCCACCTCGAGCGCAACGCTTCCCGCGACCTCTTGAACGACATCCGCAAAGTGGGTGAGTTCATGCCGAACATCGACATCAAAGAAATCAACTACTTGGACCCGTTTGAGGTCAGGAAGGAGTTTTGACAACAATTAAACGATTAAACATTCAACAATCAACAATGAAGAAAAAAGTAGGTCAGGTAACCCCTGAAGAAAAGAACGAAATCCAGCAACTGTTCGAGCGCCGTAACGGTCTGAATGAACTAGCAAAAATCCTCAATGCCGACAATACGGAACTCTACGAGAAACTCGTCAAGGATATGGGCGAGACCGGCACCAAGTTCCAAGGCTGGTGGGACCGCATGTCTCAGAAATACCAGTGGGAATCCGCCGAAAACGGCAACTGGGAAATCAACTTTGAAACCAACGAAATCTATCTTGTATCATGACGCTGTTATTCATCGGCACCACTGAATTGCTGCTCATCGCAGGCGTGGCTTTGCTCATCTTCGGTGGAAAAAAGATACCCGAGCTAATGAAAGGCTTGGGCAAGGGAGTGAAAAGCTACAAAGAAGGCTTAAATGAGCCTTTAGATACAGAAGAACCTGAAAAGAAGGCGGATGAAGAAGAAGCCCAGCCCGAAGCAGGTGACGGAAAAGGAAAATAATCCCTCTTCCGACCCCAATATGCTGACCTTCGGCGGACACCTTGAGGTGCTCCGCCGGATGCTGTTTCGCATCATTGCAGTTGTTATGGTGTTAGCGGTAGCTATTTTCTGTTTCAAAGAAAAAACATTTGGGTTACTAATGGCACCCAGTCAATGGGATTTCATCACATACCGCTATATAGAAAAAATTCTACATTTGCTTGGATCTGATTTTACTTTCAACCAGTTCCACATCAATCTGATTGCCACTGAGTTGTCAAGTCAGTTTATGACGCATATCACAACGGCATTATATCTTGGCCTGTTAGGTGCTTCCCCTTACATCCTAGTCGAGTTGTTCCGTTTCATCACACCTGCCTTGTACGAGAACGAGAAGAAATACTCCGTGAGTGTTGCCGCTACGATGTACCTGCTCTTCATCGTTGGCGTGCTGATGTCGTATTTCATCCTGTTTCCTATATCGTTCAGATTCCTTGGTACTTATAGCGTTTCTGGTATGGTAGAAAGCAATATCACACTGAAATCCTATATCAGCACATTCACCACCTTGACTTTAGTTTTGGGATTAGTCTTTCAACTCCCCGTCATCGCCTTTTTCTTAGGCAAACTCGAAATAATCAGTTCTGACCAATTAAAGCATTATCGCAAATACGCTTTCATCGTCATCATGATTGTGGCGGCAGTCATCACACCGCCAGATTTGATGACTTTGGTTTTGGTCACCATTCCTCTGTATTTGCTTTACGAAGTGAGTATCATGGTGCTGAAACGGATGGAAAGGAGTAAGGGTTAAAGGCCATATCCAAAAACCGCTTTCAACCGTTTCATCGCTTCCTCCACGGTCGCCCTCGGGCAAGCCAGATTGATGCGGAAAAAGCCGCTGCCTGCCTCCTCGCCGAAGTCCTTGCCTCGGTTGAAACCCAATTGTGCTTCTTGCGTCATTTTGTGCCACAGCTCTTCTTCCGACAGTCCATAGCCGTTGAAGTCGAGCCACATCATATAGGTTGCCTGTGGCTTGTGGAACTTGACCTTGGGTAAGTTCTCGGTCAAGAAATCGGAGACATAGTCGATGTTACCTTGCACATATTCCAATAGTTGTTCCAGCCATTCGTCACCTTGGTTCATGGCGGTTTGTGTCGCCACTTTACCGAAAATATTGCCGAGATGTGCCTCTAAGGCTTCAACATAATCGACATAAGTCTTTCGCAGTTCTTCGTTGGGGATGATGGCCGTCGAGGTGGCCAAGCCAGCCAAATTGAAAGTCTTGGAAGCCGCGTGGAAGGTGATGCTGTTTTGGGCGAATTCCTTATCCAACGAGGCGAAGGGATGATGTCGGTAACCAGGCAACACCAAATCGCAGTGGATTTCATCGGAAATGACCAACACGTTGTTTTTCATGCAAATCTCTCCCAAAAGCAATAATTCGTTTTGCGTCCAGCAACGCCCTACAGGGTTATGAGGATTGCAAAGAATCAGCATTTTAGCCGTCTTAGTTTGCTCAACCAATTGGTCAAAATTGAACTCATAGCCATCACCTCTATCAATTAAGGTGTTGTAAACCAACTTCCGTCCATGGCTGCTGATGGCGTGATGGAATGGTGGATAGACAGGTGGCTGAATGATGATTTCATCACCCGGTTGGGTGAAAGCCAGCACTGCCATGTTGAAACCACATACCACACCTGGCACGAACGACATCCAGTCCTTATGCACATTCCAATGATGATGACGCAGGATCCATTTCCTAATGGCCTCAAAATAAGCCTCATCCTTGAAATGATAGCCATAGACGGGATGCTCAGCCCGCTTGATGACAGCTTCGCGCACGAAGTCTGGAGTCTCAAAGTCCATATCGGCCACCCACATGGGTAGCACATCGGGATTGCCGAAGACCTGTTGCCTTAAGTCATATTTAACGCAGTTGGTATCAACGCGATTGATGATTTTGTCGAAATCGTATTTCATCGTATTTGAATTTGATGCTGCAAAGTTGCGAAAAAAATCGTGGAGTTTTGCCGCAGGTACGGAAAAAAGATGTACTTTTGCAGCGCTTTAGATAAGAGCACGGTTCTGTAATATTTTGGGGGAGTCGCATAGTGGCAATTGCAACAGACTGTAAATCTGTCCGGGAATCCGTTCGGTGGTTCGAGTCCACCCTCCCCCACATCAAGGCGAAGTTTCAGGCTTCGCTTTTTTGTTGCAATCAATATCAGTTATAATTATCAAATATTTCATGTTTTTTTGTTAGTGCTATCAATTTATTGTATATCTTTGCACTACTAATTCAAATCATTATGAAGATTTTTGTCGCCAAACTAGCTTTTAAGACCACTACAGAAGATTTAAAAGCCTTGTTCGAGCAATTCGGCACGGTGGAATCCTGTAAAGTCATCATGGATCATGAAACGGGACGCTCAAAGTGTTACGGCTTTGTGGAAATGCCCAACGACGATGAGGCCTACAAGGCCATTGTGGAAACTGATGAGACCGTTTTCATGGGTAACGAGTTACAAGTCAAGAAGTCACGTCCACAGGCTGCCACAGCTCCAAAGCAGGAGAAACCTGCTCGCCCGAAACGTCCTCACCATCCTTACGTCCCTAAAACAGAGGAATAAAACAAACAAATTGTAATTTTTTCGCTGAATACGGTTTAATACATTAAAAAAAGTCGTACCTTTGCACCCGCAAAGCGATGGCCTGGTAGCTCAGCTGGATAGAGCAACAGCCTTCTAAGCTGTGGGTCTTGGGTTCGAATCCCAACCGGGTCACGAGGCAAATCAACCCCTATCTTGTAAATCAACAAGTTAGGGGTTTTTCATTTTTTTTGACATCCTTATTTCGATGGATATAACAAAATCATCCCAGCCCTTTTCAGGACCGGGATGATTCGTTATCGATGGAACAATAACGCGACTTACTTCACTTGGTCGATGATGGCCTTGAAGGCCTCTGGGTTGTTCATGGCGAGGTCGGCAAGGACCTTGCGGTTGATTTCGATACCCGACTTGGTGAGCTTGTCCATGAATTGGCTGTAGTTCATGCCATACTCGCGCACGGCGGCGTTGATACGGACAATCCACAGGCTACGGAATTCGCGCTTTTTGTTTCTTCTGTCGCGATAAGCATACTGTTGACCCTTTTCGTAAGAGTTCTTCGCCACAGTCCACACGTTCTTTCTCGTGCCGAACTGACCTTTGGTCTTCTTCAGGATTTTCTTTCTTCTGGCTCTTGAAGCCACTGCATTGACTGATCTTGTCATTTCTTTTGATTTTTTCGTCCAGCGCCTCGCTCCTTTCGAGAACTTTTCTGCTGAGACAAATTACACATTAGGTTAATTACATGAGAAGCATTTGTTTCACGACTTTCTCGTCTGCTCTCTCAACGATTGCAGTGTGGTCGAGGTTGCGTTTTCTCTTCTGGCTCTTCTTGGTCAGGATGTGGCCATGATAAGCATGCTTTCTCTTCAACTTGCCGCTACCCGTTACTTGGAAACGCTTCTTGGCAGCGGACTT
>CACXXW010000011.1 GCA_902771635.1 uncultured Bacteroidia bacterium
TTGAGAGAGGTCTTTTTTAATCCCCCCGGCCCCCTTAAAAGGGGGAGTCGGCCGCACAAGGCTGTCGAAATAGGTCACTGCCTGCAACAAGGCGGGGCGGTTGGTCTGGGCGTAATCGTTTTTGTAGAGCAATTCGGCCAACAGGAGGTTGGCGTAATGGCGGTTGAATGCCACGTTTGTAGAGACATAGCGTGCTACGTCTTCCGAATTGCCGTTATGGTTTTCAGGATAGACGTTGCACGCAACGTCTCTACAGGTGTCGAAATAGGGTATCAGGCACGCCAAGGCACTGTCGGGCTGGCGCCACATCAGGCTGTCGATGGCGGACAATTCGGGGGATGCAATGATTGTGGGTAGAGACGTGGCGCGCCGCGTCTCTACAGGGTCGGTGTCATGCCTTTGGCAGGCACACAACAATGCAAACGGCAGCAAAAACAGCAGCACAATATGTCTGACATTCCGGCACATGTATCTCCCTATTTAAAAACACCATCATTCCTCTGCTTTCTTCCGCTTGAAAATCTTTGTCCTCAGCATGAAGATGGTCAAAGCGGCCCAGAAGACCACCAAAATGCCCAAAGTGATAAAGGTCGCCTTGAGGCTCTGCGGGGCATAGCCCACCAAAAGCAGCACAGGGAAGCCCAAGACAATGGCCGAAAGGGTCTGCAGCACCAGGTTGTTGGCGGCAGGGGTCTCAAACTTCGGGTCGATCTCGCGCAACAGAATCATGCCGTTACTGGCTGTGCCCGTCAGCATACCGAACATCGAGAAGAAGCCCTCGTACTTGTAATTGGGATAGAGGTGCTTCGAGATGATCAAGACATAAATGAAAGTAGCAGCGGCACCCAAGGTGCAGATAATGATGAAAGGCAACACGAACTTGCCAAAGTTCTCGAAACTGATGGCCGCCGTACCCGCCACAATCATGACATCAAAGCAGAAGCCGCTGATGCGGTTAAGCATATAGTTGTTGATGTACTCGCGGCTCATCAGCTTGGCTTTCTTGAAACGCGTCAAAAGCCACTTGAAGAAAATGCCGAACAGCGTGCCCGTCAGGAAGTTGAAGCCCCAAAGCATGGGTTTCAAGGTGTTAGTGCCAAAGTCGCCCAATTCCATCCCTTGTATCCAACGGGTGAACAGGAAAACAAGGAAATAGACAAACAGCACCATGCAGATCTGCACCGAGAGCTTGTCGATGGACTCGGCATCGGGAATTTCGCCCTTGCCTTCGTAGTCCTCCAGCTTGTTCACTTGAGCCTCAGCGAGTTTCTTTCTCGAAAGAGCTCCCTTGCGACGCAGTATGTTCATATAGATGACACCCACCACGCTGCCCACGATGAAGCCCGTGGCAGCAATGGAGAGGCCGAAGTCAGCGCCCGGGAATTCGATACCCTGTTTGGTGGCCCATGTGGTGAAGATCTTGCCGAAGTTCAAGGCCTGTCCCGGTCCCTGGCCGTAGCCCATAGGCAGCAACAAACCCGCTGCATAAAACAGTTTTCTGCCGAAATAGAAGAACAAAATAGAAACGATGAGGCCCACGATACCTTGGATGACATAAGTGGAGGCTGTCAGGGCACCCGTCTCAATCACCTTCATCGGCGTAGATTTCGATTCTATCTTGTTGTTTTTCAGTGCCAAGGCCACAAAACCCAAGCCCAAGGCATGATAGGTCACAATTTCCATCACAGGCTTGTTGATGAGTTCCTTGCACCCTGGAATCGCCTTAAAGATCAAGAGCAGCAAACCACCGATCAAAGCAGATGGAATCAGGCTCTTGCGCAAGAAGGGGATCTTGGTTCTCAGCACATTACCGAATAACAAGGCCGTTGCCAAAATGCAGAATTGCACCAGCCAGTTCCATGCTATAGGCTGGTCGAAAGTCATCACAGAAGCATCAAGTAGTGTCATATCAAATGATTTTAAAAAAAACTATTCAAAACTAAATTACTAACAACATTTTCAACGTCTAAGTCTGACAGCCGTACCCGATGCAGAAACCATCAACATTCCACTATTCTCACCAAGGACCTCGTAATCAATATCAATACCAACAACAGCATCCGCGCCCATTTGCATTGCGCGTTCCTGCAATTCATTCAATGCCTGTGAACGAGCATTGATCAGTTCTGATTCGTATGAACTCGAACGGCCCCCAATAAAGTTTCTAATACTGGCGCCAAAGTCCTTGATAAAATTCACTCCAGCAATCACTTCTCCAAAGACAACGCCTTTATACTCCAAGATGGTACAGCCTTCAATGTTTGGTGTAGTAGTAAGTATCATAATACATTGATTTTGTTTATCCATTTTGCCTGCAAATATATGTATTTTTTAGATGGTGAACAAAATTCTGTAATTTTGCGGCATGAAAATAGCGTTTGAACTGTTCTTCTCTTTCTTCAAGATTGGGGCCTTCACCTTGGGTGGCGGTTATGCCATGCTGTCGATGGTGGAGAAGGCCGTCGTCGACCAGAAGAAATGGATTCCCAACGACGAGTTTTGGGACATGATTGCCGTGGTTCAGTCGCTTCCAGGCGTGTTCGCCGTCAACACGGCCTTATATGTCGGGCATCGTGTGGCCGGCACAAAAGGTGCCTTTGCCGCCATGCTGGGCGCCATCATCCCGTCCATCACCATCATCCTGCTCTTGGCTACGGTGTTCCGCGAGTACCGCGACCAACCCGTGGTGGAGCGCATCTTCAAGGGCATCCGTCCCTGCGTGGTGGCCCTCATCCTCGCCCCTTCGCTGCGTATGATCAAGTCGGCCAAGGTGACCTGGAAGACCGCCATCATCCCCATCGCCACGGTGTTCCTCATCTGGTGGCTCAAGATCTCGCCCGCCTATGTCATCCTTGCCGCAATTGCGGGAAGCCTCATCTATGCGCTAATTATCAGACACAAGACACGAGGCGCGGGGGGTAATCCCCCCAACCCCCTTTCAAGGGGGAGTGACCCCGCGTCCCGTGTCCCGAAGTCCCGACGTCAAAAAGAAAAGGAGGCCAAGCCATGATTTACCTGCAACTGCTTTGGGTCTTCGTGAAAATCGGCGTGCTGGGCTTCGGCGGCGGCTATGCCATGCTCTCGCTCATACAGCATGAGGTAGTGGACCATTACGCTTGGATGACTACCACCGACTTTGCCGACATGGTGGCCATCTCACAGATGACACCAGGTCCCATCTCCATCAATTTGGCGACTTATGTGGGCTACACCACGGCGGGCTTCGGCGGCTCGTTGTTGGCTTCGTTCGCGCTCTGCCTGCCTTCCATCATTATGGTCTACTTCATCTTGAAATTGTTCATGAGCAAGAAGAACAATGCACTGATGACCAACACCTTGAAAGGTCTGAAGCCTGCCATTGCCGGACTTATCTTTGCCGCAGGTCTCTCCATGATGAACACCCAAAACTTTGTTGACTTTGGTCGCGGGCAATACAATATCAGCGTCATCATCTGCGTTTTGGCATTTGTAGCCTCGTATTTCTTCAAGGCAAATCCGATACTACTCATTGTGCTCTCAGGCGTGGTTGGGTTTTTCGCGTATTGACCAAGGTCCTTGAGCTCGTCGAAAGGCCGGTTTAAGATTCAAAGATTCAAAATTCAAGATTCAAGGATTCAAAATTTAAGATTCAACACGATATGAAACGGTTTATCATCAGTCTACTTGCGGTATTATCAGCTTCATTTGCCTTTGGGCAACATATCCTCACCTATCAGAGCTATGCCAAAGGCGTTACGGAGCAAGACACTACCACTGTGAAGGTTATTGAGAATGCAAATTACCTGAAAATCTGCACAGTAGAAAAGATGCTTTCCAACCCCATCCCTGGCTATGCCGAAAGCAACACTTATGTCGACTACACCCATGATTCAGTCTATACTATCTTGGATTTTGCCGACGGGAAGTATTATAGCACTTCTTCATTGACAAAAAAGGACGTGGTTTTCAGTGACAAGGGACATGAAAACCTATTGGGCTACGATTGCCATAAATACAAGACCAGCATCAACTCCAACACCATCGAGGTTTGGATGACGGAAAGCCTAGGATTTGCAGCCACACCCATGCCAGGCCTGGGGCGCTTGAAAGGTGTGATGGTGCGCTGCATGAGAAACGGTTCCTATATCACTGACTTAAATGAGGTTAAAGAGCAAAAACACAGCCTGGTCAACTTGATTCCCGACTACAAAGGCGAGCACAAATCGAGCCGTGAGCTGAGTCAGCTGCGCAAGGACAAACTCATTATACGCATCCCCGTTTTCGAGGATGAGCAAATCCATTTTGCAGAATATGAGCCATATACTGATGAGATCCCATTCGACACGGTCATCCATTTCAGTCATGGCACGCTGATTGTCAAACGGATGAACCTGCCCAAACTGCCTGCGCATTACCAAATCTTTGCCGAAATCCGTCAACGCAGCAATGGCGACGCTTACGACCGCAGTGCCTCGGTCTTCATCATCCCGACCGAGAAGGCCTTGAGTTTCAAGGACGGATTGACAAAAGGCATCGAGAGTTTGCCTACTTTTGTCGGCAAAAACGGCAAGGAATACCAAGGCATCAAGGCGGAGAAGGATTATTTGCCGCCTGTTGAGTTGGTGCGCTTCTTCACCTCGTTTGGCGCAGGTCATTTCAACGACCGCGTGCAGATCGATGGTCTGGAATGGGAAGATGAGAATTATTACAAGCAGGAAGTCAGCGAGTTGCGCGACCGATTGCGTGGCGATGTGCTCATTGGGGCTTTCATCGGCAACTACGACAAGGGCGGACACAAGATTTCCATGGACCTCCTCGCCTATCCTGGCGACTACGAATGGAAAGACAAGCCCTTGAAACAACACTCCATGCCGCTGTTCAACACCTGCAATGTGCTGGAAATGTCGGGACAAAACTACGGTCGCTTGTTTGCCACAGACAGCTTGGAAGTCGAATTTGAGCTCCCCGACAGCATCAAGAATGTGCAGCTCCGTTACATCAGCACGGGTCATGGTGGTTGGGACAACGGCGATGAGTTCAACCCCAAGGAAAACGCCATTTTCATCGACGGGGTGAAGCTATTCACCCACACGCCTTGGCGCTGCGACTGTGCCACCTTCCGCGACCAGAACCCTGTTTCGGGCAACTTCTGGAACGGCCTCTCCTCTTCCGACTACTCGCGCTCAGGCTGGTGTCCCGGCACGGCCACCAACCCCGTCTATTTCGACCTCAGCGGATTGAAGCCAGGGAAGCATACGCTACGCGTCGCCATCGCCCAAGGCAAGGACGAAGGCGAATCGTTCAGCCACTGGATGGTTTCGGGAATGTTGTTATACGAACAAACAAAGGATAAAAAGTGAGTATTGCAGATTTGAAAAAAATGTGTAGTTTTGCAGAGTAAAAACAAACATAGAGCATTATGGCACAAGTGGAAATGACAGTGAGCATGGACTCGCGAAGGCAAGAACAGATTGACCGTTTCTGCGCCATTTCAGGTTTAAGCATCCCGTGGATTGAGTTTTTGGAAAAGGAAGAGCAACGACGCAAGGCCAGAGAAGGCTTCAATGCCATTCGAGCAAAAGCAGAAAGAGGCGAATATCCTGATTTAACCATGGAAGAAATCAACGAAGAGATTGCAAAAGCAAGAGCTGAAAAACGACAAAAAGAGAATCAGGGATGAGAATATACGCTGTTTTAGATACTAATGTACTGGTATCAGCCATGCTGACACGCCACAAGAACAGTGCAACCAAAAGGATTATCGATGCCGCTTCAGATTTAAGTTTAACTCCTCTCTATCATGAAGATATAATTAAGGAGTATAAGAATGTATTGCAGCGTGACAAATTCGGTTTTGATTCTACCGATGTTGAAAACATGCTCAATGTAATCACCGCTTTTGGTATCCGTGTCGACCGCACACCGACCAAAGAGGTTTTCGTTGACGAAGACGATGCCATGTTTTACGAAGTGGCTCTATCTAAAGAAAGTGCCTATGTGGTAACGGGTAACATCAAGCATTTTCCTAAGAAGCCCATTGTAGTGACCCCTTCCGAAATGATAAAGATTCTAGAAAACAATGGGCTGATTGAAAAAGAAGAATAAGTGTTTATCTCCTCATCATTCCCAAATCCAAAGTAACCATTGCCGCCAAAGCCTCCACTAAGACTAAAGCGCGGGGCAAGGCGCACACATCATGCCGTCCCTCGATTGCGATTTGGCAAGTCTCCCCTGCCCGATTCACCGTCTGCTGAGATTTGGCAAGGCTCGGTATCGGTTTGAAAGCCACACGAAACACAACATCATTACCATTGGTGATACCTCCTTGTATGCCACCCGAGTGGTTGGTCAATGTGGTGATTTTGCCTTCTTTATTAATAAAGGTATCATTGGCCTCCGAGCCTTTCATCTTGGCCAAAGCGAAGCCGTCACCGACCTCAAAGCCTTTCACGGCGGGCAAACAGAACATAGCATGAGCCAACTCTGCCGAGAATTTGCCGAACATCGGCTCGCCCCAACCTGCAGGAACACCCTTGATACAGCATTCAACGATGCCACCCACAGTGTCGCCTTCTCTACATGCCTGTTCTGCGTCACCCATTTCGGTAACCTTGGCTAAAATTTGAACACCCTTCTCCCGCAAAATCTGCTTGGCGATGGCCCCTGCTACCACAATGGGCAGCGTTGTTCTTGCCGATGCCCTGCCACCACCACGCCAATCGCGGATACCATACTTCTGCTCATACACAAAATCGGCATGCGAAGGACGGTAGATGTCTTTCAGAGCCTCATAATCTTCTGGTTTGCAGTCCTCATTGCGCACCATAAAAGCAATCGGTGTACCCAAAGTAACACCATCGAGCAAGCCTGAGAGCCACTCGATTTGGTCTGTTTCTTTGCGTTGCGAAGCTGTTGAAGACCGCGCTGTCTTGCGCCTAAGCAGTTCACTGTCAATGAAATCAAAATCCAGTTTCAATTCTGAGGGGCAACCATCAATGACGCCACCGATGGCTGTGCCGTGCGACTCGCCGAAGGTGGTGAGTCTGAAGATGTGACCAATGGTATTCATGGGGCAAAATTACAAATAATCGACAGAATTTTGTATTTTTGCAGCCGCAATGGACAAAAAGAGCACAAATAGCAACATCAAGATAAAGAACAAGCGTGCCACGTTCGAGTATTTCCTTGTGGAGACGCTGACGGCAGGCATCGTGCTGACGGGGACGGAAATCAAGTCCATCCGGGGCGGCAAGGCAAGTCTGGCGGATTCGTATTGCAGCTTCAAAGGCAACGAATTGTTTGTGATTGGCATGCACATCGCCGAATACGCGCAAGGCACCTACAACAACCACGACCCCAAACGCGACCGCAAGCTGCTGCTCAACGCCCGCGAACTGCGCAAACTGAAAAACAAAGTGCAGGAAAAGGGGTTCACCATCGTGCCCGTCGTGCTATTTATCAATGAAAACGGCTTGGCAAAGTTAGACATTGCCTTAGCACGAGGCAAACATTACTACGACAAGCGCGAGACCCTGAAAACCAAGGACTCAAAGCGCGAGTTGGAAAGAATGGATAGGTATTAGAAGCAATAGCCCACACGAATTGCGATAGGCGAAACGTAAGGCGTTCCCCAGCCCTCTGTTTCCAGACCGCCCCAACTGAGATTGTAAAGCACCATGAAATAGACAAAACTGCCATTGTAGGAATATTGCCTATAACCTCCACCCACAAACACACTATTGAACCATCGAGAAGAGATCGTTTCATGATTCCATCTTGAAAATCCGTACATCACCTCATCCTCGACATGTAAAAACAATCCCTTGTAAACCTGGAAGTTGGTATAGGGTGCCACACCAAAATAATGGCCATATTCGTTGCCATAGTATCGATCGAAGACACAAGTCAGGTCATAAATGCCACGCAATCCCACTTCCCACGGGTTAAAGACACGGTAACCAATTTGTGGGGCAACGGACAGACTCAGGTATGAGCCAGACATTCCAAATCCGAAATTGCCGCCATAAATTACTCTTCCTTTCATATCCGGCACGTCAGGAAGAAACTGTGCCGAAGCCTTGCCAGCAAAGCCGAAAAGCATCAAACAAAGCGATGCGATGATTGCAAAACGTTTCATAGTCACGATATTTTCCGCAAAAATACAATAAAATCCATTTCTGCCCGTATCCAATAAAAGTTTATCTTTGCGATTTTAAACTCTGTCATGAAAACTCGGCATATCTTACTCATAATCACCCTATTCCTATTGGCAGGCTACTCATGCAAGAAGAGCAACCAAATCAATCCCGATTCCAATTTGAAACTCTCCTTTTCGGCGGATACGGTACTTTTCGACACGGTCTTCACTTCTTTGGGCTCAGCCACGCAGGAACTGAAAATCTATAACACGCATAGCGATGACCTGAAAATCAGTTCCATACGCCTTGTCGGAGGCGAAGATTCCCCTTTCCGTTTCAACCTTGACGGCGAGAGTGCCATTGAAATTTACGACAAAGTCATCCCTGCCGAGGACAGCCTTTTCTCCTTCCTGCGCGTCACCATCAACCCGAACGACCTCAATTCGCCTTTCGTGGTGGAAGATGAACTGGAGTTTATCACCAACGGCAACACGCAGACCATCAAGCTGTTGGCATGGGGACAAAATGCCAACTACATCGTCGCTGACAAAGTGGTGAACATCGGTGGCACGCTCTATCCCTACCACATTGTCGCCGACAGCCTTCAAACCACGGTTTGGACTTCGGAACGACCCTATGTGATCTACGGTTATGCCCTCATCAACAGTTACGGCACCTTGAGAATTGATAAGGGCACGCAAATCTATTGCCACCAAGGTGGCGGTATCCTTTCGTGGAGCGACGGCCAACTCATCATCGACGGCACAGCCGAGGAGCCTGTCATCGTGCAAGGCGACCGTTTGGAAGCCTATTACAACGACACCCCTGGACAATGGGAGCAGATCCTGATGATGGACGGTCGCGCCGGTGCCGACCACCGCATCAGCCACGCCATCATTCGCAACGGCACCATCGGCATTAACTGCCAATCGGTACTGAAAGCCACGGAGTGCGCCTTGCGCATCGACAACACCGTTGTTGAAAACCAAAGCGGCTACGGGCTGTTTTCCATCCTCTATGCCGTTGAGGCCAAGAACTTCGTCATCGCCAACTGTGGCTTTGCCAACCTATGGGCTTTCGGTGGAGACTACCGTTTCGTGCACGGCACCATAGCCAACTATTGGAACGCCAACGAGCACAACAACAACGAAAACGCCGTTTTGGTGGCCAACTACGCCCTTGATGGCAACAACCAACCTTTCTATTACCCATTCCGCATGGAAATGGACAATTGCATCATCTACGGCAAGCAAAAAGATGAATTCAAGGGCGTATTCGGTCCCGAGGCCGACTCCATCTACACCTTCGACCACTGCCTTATCAAATCGGAGAAATACAACGGAACGATGCCAGGTTTCAGCCATTGCCTCTTCAACCTCGAGCCTTTCTTCTCTGACCCGATAAAGCCCGACTGCCACATCGACAGCATCGCCTCACCCGTCATCGGCATGGGCAATCCGCTGTTTGGCAACGAAGTACCCTACGATTTGGACGGCGTTTCAAGGATTGGCACGCCGGATATGGGGGCGTATCAGTATATGTATGGTAGATAAAGAAGTCGCCATTATTCCTTAGCCGTCAGTGCCTGATACATCTTGAACAAACGAGCAACAATCTCGCTTTCGGTGGCATCTTTCGGGAAGCCGTATGCCTCAAGCACAGCGGCATCGTTGGCACGATGAGCTTTCATCAACTCTGGGAACAAGAAAAGGTTGCCGTACATATCAGCGAATGAGTCATCCGGATAGGCTTCACGAGCATCAAGGATTGCATGAGCAGTCTGTTCAATCTTCTTTTGTTGCTGTTCCGTTGGAACTGGCCATGGAAAACAATTATAGATGTCGTAAACAGTATAGCTATAGTCGCTTTTCAATCGACAACTAATTGTTCGCATCCATCCCATGTGGACTGACGATTCAAGAACGCCAAAAAGATATAAACTGACATCTGGCAAGATACGAACTTTATCACTACATAATACCGAGTCATCCATATAACCCATAGGAATGTATGGCCGTCTTTGGGAGGAAACTTGAGGTATCACTATGTAGTTTCCTTTAGGCATATTCTCCACATGAAAGTGCGTTGGTTTATCTGCCAGCTTGATTGTTCCTGGACTTTGACTCTTCAGACGATAGTTCCTTACCGCTTCAATGCGTTGCATACATTCGGGCAGTTTGATGAGTTCAACCGGATTAGCATCGCCTAACCACAGGCACCATCGAGGTCGACAATTGATAAACTCATCCGAACCGTACCAACGTTTGAAATATTTCTCTGATTCAGGTTCCTTCTTGACAAATGCATCTTTCTCCTCATCCTTAAACAAATAGAATCCTCCATCTATAGGTTTGTTTCCAATCCCAATTTCCGGCACATCACATAAAGGGTGGCGGCGGCTTTCAACAAACACATTGTCGTAGTCAATCAAATACCCATTGATGTTTTTAGCCTCACAAACGCCATTTCCATCATAAATTCTTCGCGTCTTGTCAGAATGGTCTACCGAAAAACCAACTATCACGCAATGTACATGAGCTTTAAGGTTTGACTCGCTGTCCCAAACAAAAGTCCGCCACGCAAAATCGATATGCACTCCAGCTTCCATCAATGGCTTCCAAAGGTTGGCCACTTGCTCGCCTTGGGTAATGGAATTGGTAGAGACCAAAGCTGCATGAAGTTTTGGGTTGACTTTCATCAGCTCGGCTGTCTTTTTATACCAGCCTGTTACATAGTCCATATTGCCAATATTCTTCCATCTGGCTCCAAAAACAGAAATCAAGTCATTCTTCTGTTCAGCAGACATAATGCGAGCTCCTAGGAACGGTGGATTCCCCATGATATAGTCAAACTCCACATAGCGAGTCCTTTTAGTTTTATCCATCTGATGAATGGTAGGACTATGAAGCTCAATCGTCCCGTACTTGACTTCTGGTTCGCTGGCAATAAAAGAAGAGCTCTCATGTGGTAAATACTGATGTAAATAGACCTCATCGGCATAAACTGTAGTCAAATCATCAGGCTCTTCCCATGTCGACCAGTCAAGCTTTAAAGCATTGCCTTCCTTGATGTTGGCATACTTTTTCAACGGCAACGGGTCGAGATTATAGCCGACAATTTCATCGGTTTCCATCATCATCTGACTCTCTGCAATCCAAAGGGCTGTCTGAGCCACCGCGCATGCGAAGTCATTGATTTCAATACCATAAAACTGACTGATACTCACCTTGATGGGGTCGGCCATCTCGCCAATGACGCGGTCAGAACCATAGATGACGCGAAGCGCTTCGTTTTCAAGTCGGCGTAATGAGGTATATGATTCGGTGAGGAAATTACCCGAGCCACATGCTGGATCAAGGAATCTCAATGAAGCCAACTTCTCTTGGAAAGAAAGTGCTTTATCCTTTTTGGCTTTTGTCACAGTGACAGCCTTGATGTCGGCCAACTCAGCTTTCAAGCTATCTAAAAACAACGGGTCTATGACCTTGTGGATGTTTTCAATGGAGGTGTAGTGCATTCCTCCTGCGCGGCGCGTTTCAGGGTTAAGTGTGCTTTCGAACACGGCGCCGAAAATAGTCGGAGAAATCAGGCTCCAATCGAAATCGTCTGAGGCACGCTGAAGAATGAGTTCACGAATCTCCTCGTTGATGCGAGGAATCTCGATGTCGCCTGAAAACATTCCACCGTTGACGTAAGGGAACGCTGCAAGCTTTTCATCCATATAAGGATCACGGTCATTAGGCTTGGTGTCCAACACATGGAATAACTCTATCAGTTTAGTCCTGAAATCAGCAGCGGAAAACTGTGTCATATAGTCGTGAAACATGTTCTTGTTTCCGAAAATGCCCGCATCCTCGGCATAGAGGCAGAACACCAAACGCACACAGAGTTTATTGAGGGCTTTCTGCGATTCGAGATTAGAAGGGTCTTTGTATTGGGCAAGTATTTTGTCGTATAACACGCCAACAATTTCACCTGCCTTGATGCTGACTTCCAACTCCCTCTTGATGTGAGCATTGGCATCATCCACCAAGAAAGCCAAACGGTGGTATTCCCTTTCCAAATCAACCAATTGAATCACTTCCGGCGCATCATTGGGATGCTCCATGTCGTGTACCTCAAAAGTTGTGAAGTTACATGCCACAATCCAGCGGGGTGCCATCGACAAAGGCAGACCTGCGGCATAACGACGGGCTTGCTGATAAGGAGTCAATTCCGCACCATCGCTTTGTTTAGCCTTCGCCGAGAGGTCGACATGAGAGCCTTTCTGCTCAATCAAAACTTTGGTAACGCTAATATATGCATCAATGAAGTCGGATCCTTTCTCTTTTGTGATAGTCTTCACCGGAAGCTCAAATTGCATCCAAGCCATTGGATTGTCGACGCCGAAAACATTATGAAGAAGTTCAAGCCAAAAACGCTGGGTTTCGCCTTTCTCGTAACCTTTTCCTAACCAGTCTTTTGCGAACTGTCTGGCTGCTTGTCTTTGTGTTGTGTTTGCCATCTTGTAAGTTTTTGATTTGAAACGTCAATACACCGCCTTCACTCTTAGCGTCTTCTTATTCCCCACTCCGTCAGTCACCACGACCTTTACGTTGTTGGTGCCTTTCTTCATCTTCTCGTCGAATTCGTAATAGAGCAGGTTGTTCTTGGCGTCATATTGGCCCAGCACCCACACATCATCCAGATAGATGTCGTAGGTCTCGATGCCCGTCATGTCATCGGAAATCTTGAACCTCAACGACTTGAGTGCCTTCACTGATTGTCCGTCCTTGAAATTGGAGGCCTTGACCGTTGGTGCAACGGAATCTACTTTGACAGTATATTCGCCCATGGTATGCGTCTTCACCTCCATCCAGCCATTTTTCATCTTGCCGCCGAGAGAAGAAACCTTGCCATTATTGTCGATACTGGCGATATACAGTTTAGAATTGTTGACCCATTTCTCTTCTGGGCGGATACGCAATGTGAACTTCTTGAAGGTGGTCAGGCCCTCGTCGCCAAAGCGGTAAACAGGTGAACAGCAGCCTGTTTCATCACGATGACCCGTCTGAATCCACTCGTCGCGGAAGAGCGTGCCTTCCTCCATGGCAACATTGAAATCATCAATGGTGATGCTGTTGTTGAGTGAGCCGTCGGATTTCACAAAATACTCACTGCGCCGGCGAACAGGTCGTTCCACTTTAACAGGAGCCACACCCACCAATTTGAACGAGGCCGTGGTGCTATTGCCCACATAATCAGAGATTTTGAAGCAAACATTCACCGTATCGCCTTCACGCACTGTCACTGTACCGTTTTTCTTCTTGATCATACGGAGGTTGTTGTTGGAATCTGTCTCAGTGCGAACATAACTCGTCTTTTTCTCCTTATAATGACGATAGTCGAGCAAGCTGTTCACATAGCGCTGCTCATTATAGGAGAAACGGTCAGCCTCAACTTGAAAAGCCAGAGCGTCGTCGAGATAAAGCTCATATAAATACGGGCCGTCCTTATTCGTCGATGTGCCAACCAAATCATAGGTGCAAATTCCAAACGACATCTCACCATTGCCATAGACACAGTCTTTTTCTTTGAGAGTATATTGTCCATTATTTCCCTCAACTACAGAGAAATACACTGGGTTGGCGCCGCCTTCCAAAGAGGATTCATCACCCAAAGGATAAACCGAAATGCCTTTTACTAACGGCCGCTTGTTGTCTTCAATTTTGTAGCCGAAAAACATTGGGTTGACAGGTCGTTCATTGGCATCACGAATCTCGAAGTGCAGGTGCGGTCCGCCCGATCCGCCAGAGTTGCCCGAATAGGCAATCACATCGCCTTTTTTCACTGGGAATTGGTCCTTTTCGGGATAGATCTGCGAAGTGTATTTCTTGTTCTTGTACTGGTATTGCTTCACATATTTGGCAATCTCACCCTTGAAGCGCTGCAAGTGGGCATAGACTGCAGTATAGCCATCATTATGTGTGACATACAGCACATTACCATAGCCATAGGGCGACACACCAATGCGGCTGACATAGCCATCGGCCACAGCATACACCTTCTTGCCTTCCACACCTTGGGTCTTGATGTCGAGACCGGCATGTGGATGATTGGGACGAAGCTCACCGAAGGTGGCCGAAAGTTGAATCGGGAAGTCAACCGGCTTGCCATATTGGGGATATGACTGGGCAACAGCTCCCATGGAGACCGCTAAGGCCAACAAAACCAACAAAGAACGCATTATAGTCATCATTATACACTCGTTTATTTTTTATTGGGCAAAGATATACCTTTTTTTCTATTTTTGCAACGGCTTTAGAAACAAAAACGATGCGCCGTCAAACGAGAAAAGAGAAAATCCAAGCTTGGCTTTCATCTCCGTATATGCTTTTGGCTTACAGACTGTTGGCCACCTTGATAGCACTCAGCATCAGCCGTTGGATGCTTTACTTGTTCAATATCCAGTTTTTCCACCAACTGGATTTGGGACAGGCGCTGGCACTCTATTTCCAAGGCATGAGGTTCGACTTACCTATTGTATTTGGAATCAATATCTTAACCATCGTTTTCTATTGTTTGCCCTCGCGCATCATCTACAACGAAAAACTACAAGGCTTCGTTGACATCGTCTATATTATCACCAATGCAGTTGCCATCTTCCTGAATTTTTTGGACATCGTTTGCTTCCATTTCTTTGGGAAGCACCTCACCATGGACTTCATCAAGGTGTTGTTCCATTCGGATGAAGTGTCATTTGGCGTGGTCAGGCAAGTCTTTTTCGACTACTGGTATCTGTTGGTTATTTTCATTCTCTTTGTGCTGATTATCATCGTAGTAGCACAGCACACGAAGCTTAAAAAACCAGAAAAGGAAGAAAAACCTCATTGGCAATTGCAGCAAACTATCAGTCTGGTAGTCATGCTTTTGCTTACAGTCATCGCTGGTCGCGGGGGAATCCAAGCCAAACCCATTTCTGTGGAAACCGCCATGGAATACACCGACCCACAAAATGCACCCATTTTGCTCAACACACCGTTTTGCCTCATCACCACTCATGAAACCGAACTGAAAGAACGCGATGGGCAATACGAAAGCGACTTCTCCCCCATCCATTATAACCTGAAAGCCAACCGTTTCATCGAAAACGACAGCCTAAGTGTTGACAGTATTCCCAGCAATGTGGTTGTCATCATACTGAAAAACATCGGGCAGGAAATGGTGGGCTACTACAGCCGTGACCGCCGCTCATCACTTACACCCTTCCTTGACTCGCTTTTAACCCAAAGCCTCACCTTCAACGGCATGTCGAACAGCCGCAGGAGTCTGGAGGTGCTTCCTGCCATCTTGGCCAGCATCCCTTCGATGATGGAGTACGACTTCGTGAGGTCGCCGTACGCTGACAATGACTTCGATGCCTACTGCAAGCACCTGCAAAAACATGGCTACAACACCATCTTCATGCATGGAGGCAAGAACGGCATGCTGGGCTTCGATAAGTTTTCGCGCCGAGCAGGATTCAGCAAATATTTCGGACGCACCGAATATGGCGACGACAGCGACTACGACGGGCAATGGGGTATCTATGATGGTCCTTTCCTGCAATATGCCGCCAAGACCTTGAACCGCGTTGACAAACCCTTCGCCACGGCAATTTACACCCTCTCGTCGCGTTATCCCTACACAGTTCCCAAAGAGTTTATACTACCTGAGGAAAGCTATTTCTGGACCGGCTTCGAGAAAACCGTGTACTATGTCGACCACTCCTTAAAGGACTTCTTCACAACGGTCTCGCAAATGCCTTGGTTCGAAAACACCCTGTTTGTCATCACGGCCGACTATTCCAACAACGAGCATTTCCAACCCGAATACAGCAACGTTTGGGGCATGTACTCCATTCCTATCGCCTTCTATTATCCCAAGAAAATCAAGCCGTTGAAAAACGAAGAAATCGCACAGCAAATCGATCTTGGGCCTTCTATCCTTTCCGCGCTTGAGGTCAACGATACGCTGTTTTCCTTCGGGCGCAACCTGTTCGACACCCTCAGCGAGCCCTCATTCGTCAGCTACTACAACCTGACCTACCAATATTGTGACGGCACCTATCTGGTACAGTCGGATGGTGAACATCCTTTCGGCATCTTCAAGCCCGTCAGCGACTCACTCCTGAGCGACAACCTTGTCGATAGGCTGCAGTGCACCGACGTTTACGACAAGCTTTACAAATTCCTACAGGAATACAATAGCAGAATGATTAACAACAAATTATTTATGACACAAGACGACAAGACACGAGACTCGGGACTGGAAGATACTCTCTCGCAGTCCCGCGTCCCGTAGTCCCGCGTCCTATAGTCCTATTATGAAACACAAGAGTGACAAAAACGGAACCGTTTACTCCACCAATCCCGACTACGCCTTCGACTATGGTGAGGAAGAAGCCATTACCCTCGAACCTGCCAAACAGAACCTTCGCGTGATGCTCGACAAGAAACAACGCGGCGGCAAGAAAGTGACCCTCATCACAGGTTTCCAAGGCTCCGACTACGACTTGGCCGTCTTGGGCAAGGAACTGAAATCGGCCTGCGGTGTGGGCGGCAGCGTGAAAGACGGTGAAATCCTGCTGCAAGGCGACTTCCGCGAAAAAGTATTGGCCTTGTTGCTTCAGAAAGGTTACACGAAAACCAAAATCAGCGGGTTATGATTGAAAAATACATCGAAATACTGAGGAACCTCATCCTAAAGATGGGCATCAGCGAAGGATTTTCGACCGGCTTCGCCGAAACGACAGCCACGATTTCGTTGGTCATCGTCGCTTTTGCCATCTTTTTCCTCATCAAATTCATCCTAAAAAAGACCGTCTACAAAATCATACAGCTCTCGACAAACAAATACGACGACCTGCTCATCAAGAACAAAGTCATAGGTCGGATTTGTCTGCTCATCCCTGCCCTTATTATCGGTTCATGGTTACCCACCGTACTGCCCAGCTACCCTGACACTGCAGCGATACTGATGAAGTTGGTCAACGTGTTCGAGATTGTCATTTGCACCATGATTTTCAGTTCCTTGTTGTCGACCGGAGAGGATTTGTACAACACCCACGAAATGGCGAAAATCAAACCCATCACGGGTTTGGTGCAAATCAGCAGAATCGTGCTTTATGTCTTGACGGTCATCGTGGTCATCGCTTTTGTGATGGGCACCAAAATCAGCAACATCCTCATCAGCTTGGGCACCATGTCGGCGGTCATCATCCTTGTTTTTCAGGATACCATCAAGGGATTTGTGGGCAGCATACAGCTCTCTGTCAACGACATGCTTCGCATTGGCGACTGGATCGTAACGGGTCCCGCCGACGGTGTCGTGCAGGAAATCAACCTCACAACGGTAAAAGTGCAGAACTGGGACAACACCATCACCACCGTCCCGACCTACACCATGGTTTCCAGCCCCTTCACCAACTGGCGTGGTATGTCGGAATCGGGCGGACGCCGCATTGCGCGTAGCATCAACATCGATGTGAACACCATACGCTACTGCACGCCAGAGATGTTGGAGAAATACAAGCATTATGCGCTGATAAAGGACTATATCTGTGAGAAAGAGGAAGACATCCTTGAATACAACAAGGCCAACAACATCGACACCAGCGAGATCATGAACGGCCGTCAACAGACTAACCTGGGCATTTTCCGGGCCTACATCAAGGCTTACCTCAACAACAACCCGAAACTCAACCATAACCTCACCATGATGGTGCGACAGCTGCAGCCTACCGAGTTCGGCGTGCCGCTACAAATCTATGCCTTCAGCAGTGACAAGCAATGGATCAATTATGAGGAGATCCAAAGCGACATCTTCGACCATATCATTTCGGCTGCAACGATGTTTGACCTAAAGATTTACCAGAAGCATTAATTTGTAGGGCTGTCACACTGTGGCAGCCGTACAAACCCAAAAATAAAGCCACATGCATGCAGGAATCGTTTTTACGGAAAAGTATTTGAAATTGATGTTCAAGCAGTTGCGCGATGCCACGCCTGAAGAGGTGATGGAAGAGCTGGAGCATTGCCGCCGCGAGAACCGCCGCCCCGTACGTGTGCCAAGGTATTTCAGAGGCTACTTCATTGAAGAGAAATACCAAGCCTCAACAGGCTTCGAGATGCAAGTCTTCAAGCACGAAGAAACTGCAAGGTCCCTGAACCCGTCAAAGTTAAGGTCCCTGAGCCCGTCGAAGTTAAGGTCCCTGAGCTCGTCGAAGGGCCAACCCAATCGCAAACTCATCCTCTACCTTCATGGCGGCGCCTTCATCTATCCGCCCGTGTTTTTCCATTGGCGTTTCCTGCACGACCTTGCCTTGCGCACGCATTATGACGCTTTGCTCCCCGTCTATCCCAAGTCGCCGGAATACGACTGCGAGTACTCGGTCAAAACGTTATTGGAATACTACCAAAGCATCTCAGAATCAAAGCAATACGATGAGATTCACCTCGTAGGCGACTCGGCGGGAGCTTGCCTTTGCCTTGGGGTTGCCCAAGAAGCCCACAAAAACGGCTGGCAAAAGCCAAAGACCTCTCTCTTGCTCTCCCCTTGCGTCGACCTGAGCCACACCAAGGAAAAGGAGATGTTGGCCTTACAGGACAAAGACAACATGTTGCAATACGACCGCATTGTCACCTTGAATGCCATCTGGCAAGGCAAATTGCCCGTGAAGCATCCATGGGTCAGCCCTGTCTTTGGCGACTTCAGCGGGGTGGACAATCTCAACGTCTACTATGGTTCAAACGAAATCCTCCAGCCCGATGACCTTTTCCTCAAAGAGACCTACGAAAAGGCGGGCAAGACCGGGCGTTTCAACGAATACGAAGGCATGTTCCACACCTTCGCCATGTTCCCGGTTCCTGAAGGATTCAATGCCTTGAAGGATATGGTTTACATTCTAAAGCGATAAAAGCCACAAGAATCTGACAGATCACGCACAAAGCCTTGTTGCGTCATTTGCCAGGTTTTTTAACCTTGACTTTAGGAGCACCATTATTGGCATTAGACTTTTTCACAGTTTTGGTATTGCTAGCCTTTTTGGGCTCTTGCTGTTTCTTGGTAGCTTTTTCAGCCGGTTTTTTCTTTTCTGCAGCTTTTGGGGCCTCTTTCTTCGCAACAGCTTGTTTTTCAGCTTCCTTCAATTCCGCCTTCTTTGCCTCCACTTCCGTCACATATCTGCCTTGGGGATAGGCTTCAAGATAGCTGTCGCACGCCGCTATAGAAGTGCAATTCTCAAAGAACTTGTCCTCTATCTGTTCTGCTTCAGCTTTGGCTCGCGCTTCGGCTTCGGCCTGCAGCCTGGCTTGCTCTTCGGCAATGGCTTGCAACGCCTTGGCAGTGCTATCGGCCACTAGTCTTTCGACTTTGGCTTTGGCTTCATCGTAGTGCAAAGCATCGCTTCCGAAATCACGCATATAGGAACGATAGTCATTAGCAGTGACACAGGCTTGATAGGCTTGGTTATCAGCTTCATTTCTTATGGATTTCTCCCTAAGCTTCAAGAACAGCACAATAGCCACCACCAAAACCGCCAAAGCGCCCACTCCTAATCCAATCCATAGGCCAACCTTTTTCTTCTTCTTGGGCTTTTCAGTCCCGGCAGCAGTTTGAGTTGCCTCAGGAACGTGGATACTCGTCGGATGGTCGGACATGGTCTGTCGTTGGGGCTGGAAAGCTTGTTCTGCAACAGGTGTATTTGCCCCAACAGCAATGGTTTTGTTCAGGTTGTCGCTTTGTGCTGGAGCTCCCATCATCGAAGGTGTTGCCCCAAAATGACACAAGGCGGGTCTATTATTTGGTTCTTTCTCCAAATAAGGGGCCAAGAAGCTCTTCCAACTTGCCGGCAAACCACTCAAATCCAACGGCTTGTACACAATCCGCTCGCGGATTTCGAAATCGCCGCTTGAATTGCTGTCGTAGGGGCAGGTGCCCGAAATCAGTTGGGCGAATGTCACGGCCAAGGAATAGATATCGGTGCGATAATCGATGTTTTTGGTGTCTTTCACCTGTTCGGGGCTCATGTACATCAGCGTGCCCATCATCGCGCCTGTGCTGGTCAGGGAGATGCTTTCCTTCACCTTGGCGATGCCGAAGTCGAGCAGCTTGATGTTGCCGCGCTTGTCGAGGAAGAGGTTCGACGGCTTGATGTCGCGGTGCACGATATCCATGGCGTGGGTATAATTCAGCGCGTCGACCGTCTGGTCCCACCAGCGGCGCAACTCTTCATCGGTGAACTGCCTGCCGTTTTTCATCAAGGCCTCAAGGTCTTCGCCTTCGAGGTACTCCATGACGATGCAGTGACGGTTCCCAATATAGCCATAGCCGTACACCTGCCGGATATTCGGATGGTCGAGTTTGACCATCACGAGGGCCTCGTTATGGAAGCGCTCCACGATTTGTGGGTAACTCGCCAGATTCTCGTTCAACACCTTTACTGCCGCAGGTTTGCCGATTTCATTCTCGGCGTACCACACCTCAGCCATGCCGCCCTTGCCGAGCTGCTTCTTCAGTTCAAATCCGTTGATTACTTGTCCTTGCATATCAAATAAATGCTATTGGTTAACAAACGACTCTCCTTTTGAAAGTCAAGCAATTAATTTGGCAAATGTAAGAAGATTTTCGGATTATCCGCCAAAAACCGCAAGTTTTCTTAACTTTGCCCCGTAAAAAACCCAATGTCTACAAAACATCATGCAGAAATTCAGCGAATTAATCAAGGAAGAACTCAAAGGTTGGAAGCCGTTCGACATCATCTGGCTGGTCCTGGTGAGCGTCGTCATCACGGTGATGTCCATCCTGTTCAAATACGACAAGGCGAACGACCAGTTCTATTGGATCCACATCGTAGCGGCAGCCTGCGGCATCATCAACGTGGTGCTGGGTGGCAAGGGCAAACTGTCGAACTACCTTTTCGGCTTCATCCATTGCTGCCTGATGATTTACATCACACTGATTTCCAGACTCTATGCCGACTTTGGCGTGACCGTCTACAACTTTGTCATGCAGTTTGTGGGCTTCTTCATGTGGGCGAAAAACATGAACAAGGAAACACACGAGGTGATGAAACTCCATGCCTCCAACCGTACTCGAATCATCAGCCTCGCCATCATCGTGGTGGGCACCATCGGATTCGGCCTGCTGATGAAATATTTCACCAACGACATAGCTCCCTTCGCCGACTCAGCCAAAGCCGTGATGCAGGTCGTGGCCATGATACTGATGGTCAGGATGTTCAGTGAACAATGGTGGCTTTGGATTGCCATCAATTGCGTCAGCATCTTCATGTACATCAAGGCGGGCAACTTCCCCATCACCATGATGTATGTCGTTTATCTGGTCAACTCCATCATCATGTGCGTGCGTTGGGAAAAAGAAGCCATCGCCAACGATAAGCTATTTAAATGAAAGACACACAACGAAATACAAAACTAATTGGAGCCATAGCCGTGGCCTTGTCCGCCATGCTTTGGGGTGTGGACGGCATCCTGCTCACGCCGCAGCTCTACAACCTCAACACGGCCTTCGTGGTCTTTGTCATCCACCTCTTCCCTTTCCTGCTGATGAACGTGTTCTTCTTCAGGGAATACCGCCATCTAAAGACCATGACACGCTCCGACTTGATCTATTTCCTTCTCATCGCCTTGTTTGGCGGTGCCTTGGGCACCTTGGCCATCGTCAAGTCGCTGTTTTTGCTGCATTTCAACAGCCTTTCCGTTGTGGTGTTGCTGCAAAAACTACAACCCGTCTTTGCCGTCATCTTGGCACGTATCATCCTGAAAGAGAGGATTAAAAGGCATTTCGCGCTATGGGCTTGCGTCGCCCTCGTTGGAGGTTATTTCCTCACCTTCGGATGGTCGCTCCCCGATTTCAGCACTGAAGGCATCACCACAGTCTATGCGGCCTTGCTATCATTGCTGGCAGCCTTCTCTTTCGGCAGTTCCACGGTGTTTTCCAAGAAGATCCTGGGGAACTATTCCTTTGTCAGTTCCACCTTCTTCCGCTACGGCTTCACCACGCTCATCATGCTCATCATCGTGTTGTTCGCAGGCCATATTGGTGACTTCTCGCAGGTGACGCCACGCAACTGGCTCTTCATCGCCCTTATCGGCCTGACCACAGGCTCGGGTGCCATCTTCTTGTATTACTACGGTTTGCGCCACGTAAAAGCCTCGCTGTCCACCTTCCTTGAGCTAATGTATCCCATAACCGCGGTAGTGTTGGACTATTTCGTGAATGGCACAAAGTATTCTCCTGTCCAGTGGGCGGCGGCCTTTGTAATGCTGTTTGCGATTGTGATGCTGAATGTAGACAGGAAAACAAAATAATTTGCATACTTTTGCAACATCATCAAAAAAACTAACATCATGGACAACGAAATCAAAAGAGTGTATTCTGGTTCTGTAGTTGACGCCGAGTTCATCGGCAGCGTGCTTGCTGACAACGGCATACAATTCCTTATCCGTAACTTCCAGGAAGAGAGCCTCGTGGCAGGCTGGGCTGCTGGTGTCATCCAAGGTGATGCTTCGGTGTTTGTTTTCACCGAGGACTACGACAAGGCCATGTTGCTCTTGGATGAAATCAATGCCGCAGAGACGGAGGGAGAATAACCGTTTCCGCCCTATTTTAAGCCACACGCAAGCCTATCGCTTTCTCGATTTCACGTAGGTTATAGTCTTTCTTGCCTGTACGGACAGCGTAGGCTAATATCTGACAGAAAATCTCAGTGTTATATTTAATTCCACCCCCAACAAGAGAGAACAGCACACCACTGCGCCAACAGCCAGGATAGGCCTCTGGTATTCCGTTGAACTGATGTATGCGCGCCTTTATGGCTTTCTTGCCTTTTTCACCAGTGATTATTAAACTCAATGTGGACATCCAATCCCCACGTAACACATACTTCACCCCATCGATGATGACATAGAGGATTTCATATTCTGAATGTTCCAAGAAATCGGTATCAGGTTCTTCGTCCCATTCTGAAGGATCAGTCTCGTCTTCCGGCTCATCACCATATCGTCCAAATTCGATGTCATCGGTCTTGTAAAACACTTCATGGTTTTCCCAACATACCTGTTCAAACATTTCCTTCTCAAGTTCGTCAATCTGCCAGTCATGGCCTCGGTCGATGGCAACAGTGAAAAGTCGGCAGAAATGCTCTGCGTTGTGATAATGGTGTGTGACGGTGTCGACAAGATGTTCCGGATTTGTCATAAATGCCTGACACTCAGCATTCACATCAAAAGCATTATGGATATAGGCTACTGGAGCATCCTCTTTGTAGATGATCACCATCGGTTCATAAGGATGGCAACCGAAAGTGTAGGTCTCACCTTTGTAAAGCAATGTCGCCTTACCGTTTTCGAAGCTTAAAACGGTATCTTCGTTTTTGAATATCACCGCTGATGGATTCATGGTATTTTCTCACAAGAACATCACATAATAAATGGGCAAATAGGTAATCCCATCTTCGGTAAAGACATTTCGGTCATTGGAAAACACGTATGCCTTTTTGACATTGTACTCTGATGTCGTAACGAAGGTCGAGAGCGCACTATGGACGGTGTAATCCTTGCCTGACTTCACCTCAATCGGCACCACCGACAACAGCATGTCGCTCTCCACAAGGAAATCCACCTCGCCATGCTTCTTGTTGTCGTAATAGAACAACCGATGTCTGTGGGCGTGAAGCTCTTGCGCCACCGCCGATTCATACACAGAACCCAAATTGATGCTCTTAATGTCATCCAGTACGGCGGCCACATTGCGACCATACAAAAGCCCTGTCAAAATGCCAACATCATTGAGATACAGCTTCAAAAGGTTCTTCTGCATCGATTCCAACAGAGGAAACTTGGGCTGCGAAACGGCCTTCACCTGCAAAGCGATACCCGCATTGACCAAATAATCAAACTCCTCCAAATAGTCATCGAAACGCTTGCCAGGCTTATTCTCAATGCGGTTGGCAAACACCCGTTTACGCTTATTCTCAAGATTAGACGGCACGGAATCATACACATTCTTGATCTTCAACTTGTTCACAATGTCATATTGAGAGGCATCCGCTCCATAGTAATCATGCACTTCCAACTGTACACGCCTCACTTCCACAATATCGGTCGTCGCCAAAAAAGTGTTTACTGCATCGGGAAGGCCGCCAATCAACAGGTATTTCTTGAATAAGTCAAGAATCTTGGCATGAAAGCCTTCGTCAAGCGGAAGTTCCTGTTCAAATTGCTTTCTGATGTGGTCGATTACATCTTGACCCAAACCATTGGCTATAAGAAATTCCTCGAAATCAAGCGGATACATGTGGCTTACTTGTATGCTTCCGATGGGGATGGAAACCGACTTGGCCAAAGCCACGCCCAACAACGATCCACTGGCAATGTAAGTAAAACGGTCATCGGCTTTCAGGAACTTCAACATCGTGAAAAGATGCGGATAGGCCTGTATCTCATTGAGAAAGACCAAAGTGTTTTCCTTGTTGCCTAATTTTCCTTTGGCGACCGAACTTAAACGGAGATAGAAATCCTCCGTAGTTTTGGCCGACTCAAAGAAACGAGCTCCGTCGGCATCCTCCAACAGGTTGATTTCAATGTAATTGTCAAACATTTGTTGCCCGACATAACGTATGATGAACGACTTCCCGACCTGACGAGCACCATCAATGACCAAAACCTTGTTTGGTTTGTTCTGACAATAGTCTCTGATTTCTTTTCCTATCTTTCTGAATAGCATATATTTAACACTTTTTCCGTCAATTTAACACATTAAAAACACACTTTTTCCGTTATTTTTACTGCGCAAAAATACACTTTTTCCGAAAAACAGAGCCTCAATGTACATTTTTTCCGAAAATCCTTCCAAATTTACAGCGTTTGGAGGCTGCCACGGTACGGCAGCTGCATATCGTTGTTTTTTCGCATTGCAAATGCTGATATTCACCACTTCCGCATTGCAAATGCGGAAGAACGGGATTCATGAACAATAAGATTTGCTGCAAATTTACAAATACTTCTCAAAAACAAAAAAGCGAGAAAGCACATCATAACATTTTCTCCACTAAAAAGTGTAATTTTTTAATAATTTTCCACTTTATAATAAAATATTATGTATATTTGCATCGTGATAGTAAATAGATTATGATTAAGACAAGACAAGAAGTAGAGGAATTTCTCGGTCAGTTTGGCATCAAATTCGATGTTTGGGGCATCTTCTACTTGGACAGGGACAAGAACGAAGAAGCCTTGAAAGCACTAGGAATCACTCCTAAAGCGAGGGATGAAATTGTGCGCCAATTGCAATCAGACGATTATGTTGAGACCTTGCCAACTGATTTCTTCGATGAGATGTGGGTGTTTGGAAGAGACATGGAAGGCACTGAACTCTACATCAAAATCGCCATGGGGCAACCAAACAGCCGCACCATCTGCATCTCGTTCCATATTGCGGAACATCCAATTAACTATGCATTCAAAAAGGAGGAATAACATGGAAAAGTATGTCGAGATAAAAAGCCCATTTACTGGAGGAAAAGTAAAGGAAATCAGCACCGTGGAAGAGCATGAATTCCGGAAAGAGCGGTTTTCGGTGCATGTGCGCTATTATATCTGCGAAGACACTGGCGAGCGGTTTACCACAACAGAGCAGGACGAACTTCTGTTCAACGAACTCTATTCACAGTATCGCGTGAACCATGGCATCCCTTTCCCTGAGGAAATCAAGGACATACGATTGCATTACGGTTTGAATTACCAGCAAATCACCAAGATTCTTGGTTTCGGTGTCAACCAATATGCGCAATACGAAAAGGGGCAAATGCCCTCGGAATCCAACGGCAAGTTGCTTTCGGCTTCCATGAATCGCCAGTTTATGCTTCATCTATTGGAAGACAGCCGAGCCGAATTTGACGAAGCCGAATATAACAAGGTGTATCAATCTATCTTGGCCTCAGAAGTGAAGCCCGAAAACGAAACACAAAAGCGCCTCATCTACCGCGACATCCGCCGTTCCATTTATAATGGCTTTGGCCAATTAAATGTCGAAAAGGTGTCAGAGATGGCCAAGTTTTTCATTTGCAAAGAAGACGGGCTGTTTCCCACAAAACTCAACAAAGAGATGTTCTACGCTGATTTCCTGCACTACAAGCTGCACGGCCAGTCCATCAGTGGACTACAGTACCAAGCCATACAATACGGCCCCGTTCCTGTTCATTACGATACCGTTTACGACAACATTGACGGCATTAGCAAGGAAATTGTGGTGGCACACGACATGGAAAGCACTCGTTTGAGTTGTAGTTCATACGACACTAGTGTTTTCAGCGAACAAGAATTAACAACGCTTAGTGCAGTATTGGCCAAGATACAGCCTATGAGCACACAAGAAATCATTGACAGAAGCCACCAAGAAGACGCATGGAAACATTACCATGAGGGGAATCAGATTATTCCTTATTCTGAAGCGTTTTCTATCCTGTTTGTTTAGGTTTGTAGGACAATGTATAAAAAGGTATTTTTGCCAAAAATGGTTAGTGATTTGCTACTCCATTTGCAGCACAGATGATTGATTCAAGCGTCTTTACTGGCCTGCCTTTCCTTGTAAGCCAATTCCGCTTTTCATATTCAGCAAAAATTGTCTCTGCATCAAGGTTAAACTTCTCTTTCTCTATGAACTCACGAATCATCGAAATCGTAGGGGTTCCTATCTCAATTCCTTTATACGTCATATTCTGTATTTTTATTCTGATTTCTCCAGTCTCTTTAAGCTTTCTATTGCCTCTTCATTCCCTTGTTTAGCTGCTTCTCCATACCAATACTTTGCTTTTTCAATGTCAATTTTTTTCACTCCCATTCCATTTTCGTAACAATATCCCACAAGGCAAAGACCCCAGCTAACCCTCCAATACCGCCCAAAATTGTCCAAAATAGCAGTGCGTCAATAATAATTACTATCATAGTTGTCAATATTTTGCGGCAAAGCTACAATAAGTATTATATTTCTCAAAAAAAAATATCGCAATTACAAAAAAACACAAAAAAAGCCAAGAAGCACTTTCGCGCTCCTTGGCTTTTTCACTTGTTTCAGCAAAGGCTTAATTCCTGAAAATCAGGCCATCGCCTTGCACATCGACGATGATGGTCTTCGTCTTGTCGACCGACTCGGCCAAGATCATCTTCGATAGCGAGTTGAGCAACTCACGCTGCATCATACGCTTCACAGGACGCGCACCGTACTGCGGGTTGTAGCTCTGCTTTGCGATGAAGTCGACCGCGGCATCGGTGATGTCGATATGGATGTCGTTGGCGACCAGCATCTTCTGCACGCTGCGGAACTGCATCCTCACGATGTCGGCAATCTGATTCTCGTCCAAAGGCTTGAACATGATGATGTCGTCGACACGGTTCAAGAACTCAGGCCGCATGAACTGCTTCAGCTGCTCCATCACCTCGTTACGGGTCTTCTCGAAGACTTCTTCGTC